>JASHOO010000453.1 GCA_030041035.1 Bryobacteraceae bacterium
GCAGTTTGTTCCGGCGGCGCAGTTTCTGGCGTTCACGGCGATGGTGGCCAGGTGGGGCGGGGCGTGGCTGGAACAGGCGCGGTTGACCACGCGGTATCTGATAGAGCGCGCCTTCGCGCCGGATTTCGGGACCGCCGACTTCGTGCACATCATCGCGGTTCTCCTGCTCCGGACCTTCATGCCGCTGGTGGCTGCCGGGGCGGCGCTGGTGGCGGTGACGCTTCTGGCGCAGATGGTGGTGACGCGGTTCGGGCTCAGCGTGAAAAAGCTGACTCCGGACATTCAACGGCTGAATCCTCTGGCCAAGCTGCGCGATCTGCCGCGCCAGAATCTGCCGGCGCTGGCGCAGGCGGTGATCATGCTCCCTCTATTCGCAGGGTGTGTTTATTTCATTTACCGCGACCGCATGCAAGAGTACCTGGTGCTGCCGCTTCAGGGAGTGGAACTGGGGGCGCGGCAGGTGGGGAGCGCTCTGATTTCCATGCTGTGGCGGGGAGCGGGGCTGTTCGTAGTGTTCGGATTGATCGATTTTGCGCGCCATCGCCGCCGCTACAAGCAGGATCTGCGCATGAGCCGGCAGGAAATTCGCGAGGAGTTCAAGGAATCGGAGAGCAATCCGCAGATGAAGATGCGGATCCGGCGGCTGATGCGCGACCGCATCCGCCGGAACATGATGAAGGAAGTTCCCAAGGCGACGGCGGTGATCGTCAACCCGACGCACTATGCGGTGGCCATCCGCTATCAACTGGATTGGACGACGGCGCCGAAGGTGGTGGCCAAGGGCAAGAATTATCTAGCGCTGCGCATCCGGCAGCGCGCACTGGAAAACCAGGTACCGCTGATTGAAAACGCGCCACTGGCGCAGGCGCTGTACAAATCCGCGGATGTGGGGCAGGAAATTCCGGCGCACCTGTATAGGGCGGTGGCGGAGATCCTGGCCTACATCTATCGCCTGATGCAGGGGCGCTTACCGGCTTAGGGAGTCATTGAACTTGGCAGAAGCGAAAGCCATCGCCGCACCGGCACCGTGGAAGGGATTCGGAGGGATCAATCTCTCCGGCGCTTCCGAACTGGGTGTGCCGATTGCCGTGCTGGCGATCGTGATCGCGCTGATCACGCCCATACCGGGCTTCATGCTGGACGTGCTGATCGTGACCGACATCATGATGTCGGTGATCGTGATGATGGTGGCGATGTACATCACGCGGCCGGTGGAGTTCAGCGTATTCCCGACGACGCTGCTGCTGTTGACGCTGTTCCGGCTGGCGCTGAACATCTCGTCGGCGCGGCTGATTCTGCTCAACGGAAACACGGGGACGGCGGCGGCGGGCGAAGTGATTCAGGCATTCGGCAACTTCGTAGTAGGCGGCAACTACATCATCGGCGCGGTGATTTTTCTGGTGCTGATCGCGATTCAATACGTCGTGATCAACCATGGCGCGGTGCGCATTTCGGAAGTGACGGCACGCTTCACATTGGATGCGCTGCCGGGCAAGCAGATGTCCATCGATTCCGACCTGAATGCCGGGCTGATCGACGAAGCGGCGGCGCGGCAGCGGCGCAAGGACCTGGCCAATGAAGCCGAATTCTACGGCGCGATGGACGGCGCTTCGCGGTTCACGCAGCGCGACGCGGTGGCGAGCATTCTGATCACGGGCATCAACATCATCGCGGGTTTTCTAATCGGCGTGCTGCAGCACGGCATGGAATTCCGGCGGGCCATCGAAACCTACACAGTGCTGACCATCGGTGACGGTCTGGTCACGGTGATTCCGGCGCTGATGATTTCGATTTCCGGCGGCTTGATCGTGACGCGCGCCAGCTCCGACACGCGGCTGGGCGTGGATTTCAAGAAGCAGGTATTCGGCAACCCGCAGCCATTGCTGCTGGCGAGCGGCGTTTTAATTGCGCTCTCAGCCTTTCCCGGCCTGCCGACGATGCCGTTTCTGCTGCTGGGCGCGGGCATCGGCACTTCCGCCTGGCAGATGCGCAAGCGCGGGCTGGATGCGAAGAAGGTGACGGATACCAAAGCACCGCCGGCCCGCGAGAATCTGGAAGCGGTGCTCAAGGTCGAGCCGCTGGCGGTGGAAGTGGGGCTGGGGCTGGTGAAGCTGGTGGAGGGCGGCAAGAACTCGGCGCTGCTGCGGCGAATCAGCGGGATTCGGCGGCAGTTGGCCACCGACCTCGGTTACATTTTTCCGCCGGTGCGAGTGACCGACAATCTTTCACTCAAACCGCGCGAGTACATGATTTCGCTCAAGGGAGTGGAAGTGGCGCGCTACGAGATGCCGCAGGGCATGGAGCTGGCGATTCCGGTGGGCAAGGGGGGTGCGCCACTCAACGGGCAGGCGACGCGCGAGCCGGCCTTCGGCATGCCGGCGTGGTGGATTCCATCGGGCCAGGCGGAGCGGGCGCGACGGGCCAATTACACGGTGGTGGATGCGGTGAGCGTGCTGGGAACGCATCTGGCGGAGCTGATCCGGCGGCATGCGCATGAACTGTTCTCGCGCCAGGACGCCAAGAAGCTGCTGGATCGCGTGGCGGTGGAAAATCCAAAAGTGGTTGAGGAGCTGACGCCCAAGCTGCTGACTCTGGCCGCGGTGCAGCGGGTGTTACAGAACCTGCTGCGCGAGCGCGTCTCCATTCGCGACGCGGTTTCTATTCTGGAAGGTTTGAGCGAGGCCGGCGCGTCGACGCGCAATCCCATTCTGCTGACCGAATATGTGCGCCAGGCGATCCGCCGTACGATTGTAAGACCTTACTTGAACTCTGCGGGCGATCTGGCGGCGTACTTTGTAGATGCATCCATCGAGCAATCCGTTGAGTCAGCCGTGCAGCACGGCGAGCAGAGCAGCCATCTGAATCTTGCGCCGCAAGTCATTCGCGATATTTTGAGTCGCATCGAACAGAAGGTCGGGTCGCCGGAGACGCCGGTGGTGGCGGTGACCTCGACCGGGGCGCGCTATTTCCTGCGGCAGATTGTGGAAGCGTCGCGCGCCAACGTGGTGTTCTTATCGCACAACGAAGTGCCGGCGGAGGTAAAAGTCATTTCTCAAGGTGTCATCCAATGAGTGCAGGCAAACAAAGACGGGACAAGGAGCCGGGTATGAGAATGAAATCGTTTTTCGCGCCCACGGTGCAGGATGCCGTGGAGCAGGCGCGGACGGAATTGGGTCCCGACGCGCTTTTGGTGAACAGCCGCAAGGCGCCGCCCGAAGCTCAGGGAATGGGCGAATACGAAGTGGTATTTGCGGTGCTGCCGGGGGGCGCGGAAGGCACCAGCGAAAGCACCGTTGAAATTCCGGCGGAAGGCAAGACGCCGCCCGCCGATGATGCGGTGATGCGCGAACTGGGCCGGCTACGCAAGCAGATCGACGAGATGGGCGCCGCGCTCACGGAGATCAACGCCCAGGCATATTCGTGGGCTGTGCCTTCGCCCGAGTTTGCGGAGGCATTCAGCCGGCTGATGGACGCCGGATTCTCCGTGGACGCCGCCAAAAGGGTGGTGAAGCAGGCGCACGCGCGGCTCGACGCCGACCCGGCCAGTTGGCCGCGCCGGAGAACATTCGATCGTGAGTCGGTGGAGTGCGCGGTCCGCACGGAGCTCGAACGGCTGCTTTCGACGGACGCGGGCTTCGACGGTTCCGAGGAAAAATCGCGTGTGGTGGCACTGGTTGGCCCGCCGGGGAGCGGCAAGACGGTCACGCTGGTGAAACTGGCGGTGCGTTACGGTATTTCGGCCGCGCGCCCCGTGCACCTGATTTCGACCGACACCACTCGGGTGGGCGGAGTGGAGCAGTTGCGCACGTATGCCGCTATCATCGGCGCGACGTTCGACGCCGTGGATTCCACGCGGACCCTTCAACAATCACTCGAAGCCAATCGCGCGAAGGGCTTGATTCTGATCGATACACCCGGCTATGCGGCCGCGGACATGGAAGAGGCTGAGGAGATGGCCCGCTTCCTCGCGCAGCATCCCGCTATCGAGGTGCAACTGGTGGCTGCGGCTTCGATGCGGGCGGCGGATCTGACGAGCGCGCTCGACCGGTTCGAGATTTTCTCGCCGGCGAAACTCATTTTTACGCGTCTGGATGAGACCTCGGCCTGGGGCAGCGCGATCAGCGAATCG
The DNA here is from genome assembly GCA_030041035.1 of Bryobacteraceae bacterium. Taxonomy (GTDB): domain Bacteria; phylum Acidobacteriota; class Terriglobia; order Bryobacterales; family Bryobacteraceae; genus QHXW01. The sequence goes on from JASHOO010000453.1 coordinate 4,130, forward strand.
ATCCGCACGGCCAAACCGATTTCGTTCCTGGGCACGGGCCAGCAAATTCCGGAAGACCTGGAGCCGGCCACCACAGAACGTCTGCTCGAGCGCGTGCTTGAGCGCCAAAACCAGCGGGCGCTTTCCGCCGCGTAGACCGCCAGCAAAGCGAGCGCGCGTATGTACAAGTACCACACCGAAGAAGGCACGACCGCCGAGCGCGAGCAGCTCATACTGGAGCATCTGCCTCAGGTCCGCCTCATCGCGCGCCGCATCCATGAGCGTTTGCCGGAGAACGTGACCCTGGACGATCTGATCTCGACCGGCGTGGTCGGCCTGATCGCTGCGGTAGACAACTTCGATCCGTCGCAAGGGGTGCAGCTCAAGACGTACGCCGAGCACAAGATCCGCGGGGCGATTCTCGACAGCCTGCGGGAGCTGGATTGGGCGCCCAAGAACAAACGGCGGCGCGCCAAGCAGATTGAGGCGGTGATCGCCGTGCTCGAACAGCGGCTGGGGCGCGCTCCGGCGGAAGAGGAAATCGCCGCCGAGCTCAAGATCAGTCTGGAAGAGTACCAGCAGCAGCTTTACGAAATCCGCGGCCTGACCATCGGCAGTTTCGAGTTTGCCAATGAAGACCAGGAGGGCGACCTGCTGAATTACATTCCCGATTCGGAAGACAGCCTGCCTTCCACCACGCTGGAGCGCGCGGAACTGGAGCGGCTGCTGGCCCAGGCGATCGAGCAGATGCCGGCTGCGGAACGGACGGTCTTGAGCTTGTATTACCACGAGGAAGCGACCTTGCGGGAGATCGCGGAAATCATGAAGATGCATCTGTCACGCATCGCACAACTGAAAGCGCAGGGCATTTTGCGTCTGCGCACATATATGGAGCGGCGATGGTCGCTCCAGCGATAGGAGAACCGATATGCCGGAGATGAACCAGACGCCGGAAGGGCCGGTCAGAAACCTGGAGACGCTCGATCTGCTGCTGGATGTGGAGCTGCCGGTCAGCGTCTTGTTCGGCAAGGCGCAAATACCGTTGCAACAGGTGCTGCGATGGACCACGGGATCGATTGTGGAACTGGAGTGCGGGGTGAATGAGCCGGTGGACGTGGTGGTCAACAACTGCGTGATCGCACGCGGCGAGGTGGTAGTGGTGGACGGCAACTACGGCGTGCGCGTGCAGGAAATTGTGAGCCGCGCGAAACGCATGGAGATTGCGCCGCCCCAGGAGGAACTGCAATGACGATGGACTGGATGCCCCTGGCTTTGTTTGGTGTGCTGGTGCTCACCGGCACGTGCGTGCTGTACACATTCGTTTTGCATCTGAGGATCCAAACCATGGTGCGGCGGGGCCGCGATGAACGGGAGCGCCTGGAACGCCACCTGGCCGAGGTTGTGGAAGCGGCTGAGCGATGGCGCACGGAGCGCGAAGAGACGGCGCGGCCAGTTCCTGTGCCGGCCGCCGGCCAACCGCTCAATCTCAACAAACGCGGCCAGGTATTACGCATGCGCCGCCGCGGGGAGAACCCTGAAACCATCGCCGCTGCGCTTTCCATCCCGCGCAATGAAGTGGACCTGCTGCTCAAAGTCCATCAAATGTCGCTGGAGCAGGTGGAGAAAAACCCGGCGCAAGCTACGGGGTAGGGAAGGCTGCGGATCTCGCAGCCCGCACATTACAATAAGGTATGAGCCGTTTCGTCGCGTTGCTTGCTTGCCTGCTGGCTGTTGGAGCGGCGCCGGGCTCAAGTTCCAAGTCCGCTCCTCCCGAAATCGTAAAGTCGGTCGGAGTCTTCACTGCACCGATTACCATCGAGGTCTTCAGCGATTTCCAATGCCCGGCCTGCAAAGCCCTGTATGAACAGACTCTGCGGCCGCTGACGGACGACTACATCGACAAGGGCAAAGTCTATCTGATCCACCGCGACTTTCCGCTTCCCATGCACGCGCATTCCCGCGAAGCCGCCTGCTACGCCTGCGCAGCCGGACGCGTTGGTAAGTACGAAGCTGCCTGTGACGTGCTGTTCAAACACCAGCAGGAGTGGGCCGCCGATGGAAAGGTTGCCGACACCGTGTGCAGCGTTCTTTCGCCGAGCGAGGCCAAGCAGGTGCGTGCGCTGGCCAAAGACCCGCAGATAGTCGCATCGGTCGAACAAGACATTCAGTTGGGACACACGGACGGAGTGCAACAAACTCCCACCATGATGATCACTTACAAGAATCAGCGGTATCCCGTGACGGGCGCGGTTAACTACGATCTGTTTCGGCGTTTCCTGGACCAGTTGCTGACCAGGTAAGGATGCGGCGCTGGCTCATCTTGGTTCTGCGCGTTTTGCTGGCTGCCGTGTTTCTCTACGCGGCGTATTCCAAGCTTCGCCAGTCCTGGCTACTGTTCGCCATGGCTATCGACGCCTACGGTCTGCTGCCTCAGTGGGCGGTGATGACGCTGGCGCGCGTGCTGCCCTGGTGCGAGCTGGTTCTGGGAATTTTACTGCTGACGGGATTCTGGCTGCGGCAGGCCGCGATCGCGGCCTCGGCGCTGCTGGTGGTGTTCTTTGCGGTCATGCTGAGATCGTACGCTAAGGGCCTGCAAATTAACTGTGCGTGCTTTGGCTTGGGGGAAGCCATCAGTTTGAAGACACTCGTCCGCGACGGCGCGCTGCTATTGTCGTCGGTGGCCCTGACGGCGCTGGCCTTCCGCCGAGCACCCTTGCCGGCTAAGCCGACTTGATGGAAACCACGTTGGCGGGCGTCTCGAGATTGCGCAGCTTGGCCAGCAGCGTGGTCCGCTTCATGCGCAACAAATCGGCCGCCACGGTTTTGTTGCCGCCGCTTCGCTCGAGCGCCTGCTCGATCATGGTTCGCTGAAAGTTGGTGACGGCGGCTTCAAAATCGAGCCCGGTTTCCGGCAGCAGCATGACGGAAGCAGTTGCGCTCAAAGGCTTGCGCGCACCGAAATCGGGGAGCGGGAAATCCGCAGGATACAGATCGAGACGGTCGCCGCTGAGCACCACAGCCTTCTCGATCGCGTTTTCCAATTGACGCACATTGCCCGGCCAGTGATAAGCGCTGAGCCGGTCGAGCGCCTCGCGAAAAATTCTCTTGAGCGGAATACTCTCCAGGCGGCAGATCTTTTCGAGAAAATGATGAGCCAGCAGCGGAATGTCGCTCGCCCGCTCGCGCAGCGGAGGCATGGTCACCGGCACCACGTTCAAACGATAGAATAGATCCTCGCGAAAAGTCCCCTGCGCCACCTTTTCGGCCAGGTTGGCGTTGGACGCCGCGACCACGCGCACATCCACGCGAACCGTTTCCGAACTGCCGATGCGTTGGAATTCGCGCTCCTGCAACACGCGCAGCAGCTTGGCCTGCAAATCGATCGGCATATCGCCGATTTCATCCAGAAACAACGTGCTGTTGTGCGCCTGTTCGAAGCGTCCGACCCTCTGCTGCAAGGCGCCGGTGAAAGCGCCTCTGGTATGCCCGAACAATTCGGCTTCGAGCAGGCTCTCGGGCAGGGCACTGCAATTGACCGCAACCATCGGCAGATGTGCCCGCGGACTGGCGTGATGCAGCGCGCGCGCCACCACTTCTTTGCCCGTGCCTGTTTCCCCGGTGATCAGCACCGTGGCGCGCTTCGGACCGGCCAGCCGGATGATGCACTCCACCTCGCGAATGGGCCGGCTCTCGCCGATGAAGAAACGCTTCCAAGGCTCGGCCTCGGCGACGGCTGCCACACCGGTCACGCGCAGTTTTTCGGCCGCCATCTCCAGATGTCCAATCAATTCGTGCTCGTCGAGCGGCCCGCTCATAAAGTGGTCGGCGCCCAGCCGCACCAGCCGCACCGCATCCGCCACCGTGCCTTGCGGATCACGAAGCACTACCGGCGTGCGCGGCGAGGCTTCGCGAATGGCTTCCAACAGATCCGCCGGCTCCAAGCCCGCCAGGGGAAACTCCGCGAAAACCACGGCGTCTTTCCCGTATCGCAAGCGGTCCAGTGCCTCACCGGCGCTATGTACCACTTGAATGACGAAGCGATGGAGGTTCTCCATCAGGTTGATTTCGGCGGGTCCGGGAGGCGTGTTTCGCATCCACAGCAGTGAAGTGCCCTGGCGCATGTGCCTCTTAATATCGGCCATAATTGCGGCGAATATAGAGTAAAATCCACAAAATTTACAGTAAATTCTGCTTGTCACCTTTCGGCGTAGAACATTGGTTAGTCTTTCGCAGCGCACCTTTTGCAATATTGTTTGTCCACCTGCGACCGGTTAACCTGTCTACCGGGTGCATAGTGTTTTGTGGTTGAAATAGCGCCTGAATTTTCAATCCAAATCACGCATCCGCCGCGAAATTTGCCGCCCAGAGAAGCTGGAGAAAACCAGATTGCACGCCGTTGACACGCCCGCCATGCTGCCGCAAGCCTCCACTCCGCTGCACGAGGCGGAGCATGACGCGGCCGATGCTCCTGAGCCAGCCCAGCCCCAGTTTGCCCACAAGAGAATTCTCGATTGCCTGCCTTTGGTCGATTCTATCGCGCGCCGCGTCTATGGTTCTCTTCCTCCGAACGCGTGCCTCGAGCTGCCGGATCTCGCGCAATCGGGCCTTCTAGGCCTGGTGAGCGCGGGCCGCTTTTACGATCCCGAGATGGCGGTGCCGTTTTCCATCTACGCCCGTTATCGCATCGAAGGTGAGATTCTCGACAGCCTCCGCCGCCATGATCTGGCCCCGCGCCGCCTGCGCCGCTGGCAGAAACAGGTGAGCGCCGCCTGCCAGGAGCTGACCGCGACGCTCCATCGCGAGCCGACGGAAGAGGAAGTTTGCGGCCAGCTCATGATCTCCCTGGGCGAGATGCGCAGCCGCAGCCTGGCCTTGAGCCGCATGCGCCCCGCGCCATTGCGCGCCGCTGAAAATGAGCGGCAGCCCGACCCGGTGAGCAGCCCCGATACCGGCCCCGACTACATCTCGGAGCGCCGGCAATTGCGCGAAGTGCTCGACCAGTTGATTGACAGCCTTTCGCCGCGCCACCAGCAGGTCATCCGCCTGCACTACAGCCACCACAGGACCATGAAAGAAATTGGCGAACAGATGGGCGTACATGAAAGCCGCGTTTCCCAAATGCACCGCAGCGCCCTGGAGGCCATGGGACGCATGCTGAAGGAGTCCGGCATTTGTTCGCCGGCACAAATATGAGGATTGACAATCAAAATCTGAACGGCGCATCCGGCCTGCAAACCGGACGCACGCCGGAAACAACGCCCGCCGACGCGCTGGGTTCGAATTCTTCCACGCGCGGCGCCGGCTCGATCAGCGGCGATCACGCCGAAATTTCCAGCCTCGCCGAGAATGTCTCGCAGGCGCTTTCCGCGCAGTCGACAAACCGCGCGTCACGCATCCAGGAACTAGCCCAGCAGTACAGCGCCGGAACCTACCGCCCGAGCGCGCGATCCGTCAGCAGCGCCATCGTCAACGACGCTATTGGAGCTAAGGATGCCGCGCAATAAGAGCCGCGCTCGAAACGTCCAGGCTCCCGACCCGGCTGCCGTCCTGCGCAGCGTTCAGGAAATGGTCCGCGATGCGCGCGCTCTATTGATTGATCCCAATCCTGAGAATCTCGGCGAGTGCCGCAGCCGCGTGGACGAAGCCGTGAACGTGCTGCGCCAGTTGCAGTCCGGCCTGCCCTCGGGGGATCTCAAACGCGACTCCTCGCTGCGCGCGCCGCTCGGTGAATTGCGCGCCGAGATCGCCCGGCTGCACATTCTGCTCGACAGCGCCGCGGCTTTCCACACCGGATGGGTGCGTTTGGCCGCGTCCATGGTCGCGGGTTACACCGCCGACGGTACGCCCGGCCAGCCCGAGCCCAAACGGCGCGTCTGGATGGAGGTTTGACGCATGTCGGGTCTTCTCACCGCCATCCAATCTTCGGGCAACGCCATGCAAGCTTTCGAGCAGGCGCTCGAGACCATCGGGAACAACGTCTCCAATTCGTCCACTCCCGATTACGCCAGCCAAAGCCCGAATCTGGAAGCCCTTCCTTTCGATCCCAATGAAGGCCTGCCCGGCGGCGTCACCACGGGCCAGGTGCAAAGCGCGCGCGATGAGTTTGCCGAACAAAACGTGCGGCAGAACACCTCTTTGCTCGGAACGCTCGAAGCCACCTCCCAGAACCTGTCTTCCATTCAAACCACTTTTCCCGTGAGTTCTGACTCCGGTATTGCGGGAGCTCTGAACACGCTATACCAGGATTTTTCCTCCTGGAGTGTCACTCCGACCAGCCCTGCTTCACAGCAGACCATCATCGACGATGCTCAGCAGGTAGCGCAGCAATTTCAGCAGGCCTATGCCAGCTTGAATCAAGCTTCCACCTCGACTGAACAGCAGATCCAGCAGGCCGTCGGTCAAATCAACAGTTATGCCACTCAACTGGCCTCGTACAACCAGCAAATACAGAACGGCGATATCAACGACGCCGGTTTGGATGCACAGATCCACTCAACGCTCGACAACCTCTCGGAAGTGGCCGACATTACCGCCACGCAACAGCCGGACGGCACCTGGCAGGTTCTGCTCGCCGGTCAGACTCCGCTGGTGATCGGTGCGCAGTCTTATGCGATCAGCACCAGCGTCTCCACTCCTGCCGGCCAGCCGGCGACCGTTGCCAACGGCAACCCACCCACACAGATTCTGGACTTCGAGGGGAACGACATTACCGCCAACATCACTCAGGGGCAGCTTGCCGGCTACTTGCAAGTGGAAAACAACATCCTCCCCTCCATCATCGGCGGCGCTTATCAGCAGGGTAGTTTGAATCAGCTTGCACAGGGTGTTGCCGACACCGTCAATCAGATCCTCACTTCCGGCAATATTTCCGATGGCCCGCCCGCGGTTCCCGGCATTCCGCTGTTCACCTACAATGCGGCCGCGCCTACCAGCGTGGCCAGCACCATCGCCGTGAACCCTGCGGTCACGCCCGGGCAACTGGCGGCCATCCAACCCGGTCCGCCCGAAGTCAGCAACGGCATCGCCCTCCAACTGGCCGCCCTGGCCAACCCCACCACGGCCACTGGCGAGATCAACGGACTCAGCTTCACTGAGTTCTATGGTTCCATCGCTGCCCAGGTGGGCCAGCAGGCCTCCGACGCTCAGAGCCAGCTCCAGGTGCAGCAACAGACCTTGGCCCAGGCGCAGAACTTGCGCAGCCAGATCTCAGGTGTGGATCTCAATGCGCAAGCCGCTCAATTGGTGCAGTTCCAGGCCGGATACCAGGCGATTGCACAAACCGTGAACGTCCTGGATACCCTCACTCAGGACACCATCAACATGCTGACGCTCACATCTTAGGGAGTTAAACCAGGGAGTTAAACCAGGGAGTTAAACCAAGGCCATGATTCAAAATTTAAACCCGGCCGCCGAAATCTTCGTGGCCAACGTAAATGACCTGACAAATTCGATCAATCAGTTGACCAATGAAGTCTCTTCCG
>JASHOO010000454.1 GCA_030041035.1 Bryobacteraceae bacterium
CAGCGTCCCGTACTTTGTCTTTGCGCACGGCATGCTCGATCCGTATTTCAAGAGCGCCTTCCCGTGGAAGCATGTGCAGAAGCGAATCTGCTGGATGGCGGCCGAATCGCGGGTGATCCGCGATGCCCGCGGCGTCCTGTTTACCTGCGAGGAGGAACGCCTGCGGGCGCGCGCGACCTTCCGTCCGTATCAGTGCCGCGAGCGCGTGGTGGGTTTGGGCATCGCGCGGCCAACCGGCGATGCATCGGCGCAGCAGAAGGCCTTTCTGGATGCTCATCCGCAGCTCGCCGGGACGCGAGTCATCCTCTTCCTGGGCCGCCTCCACCAGAAGAAGGGTTGCGACCTGTTGATTCAGGCATTCGCACAGGTGGCGCATCGCGATCCGCAGTTGCGGCTGGTGATGGCAGGCCCCGATGAGTGCTGCTGGCAGGCGGAGTTGGAGTGCGCTGCCGCCCGCTTGGATCTCGGCTCACGCGTCCTCTTTACAGGCCCGCTGTACGGAGATCTCAAATGGGGTGCCTTGCGCAGCGCCGAGGTGCTGGCGCTCGTCTCGCACTCGGAAAACTTCGGCATCACTGTGACCGAAGCGCTCGCGTGCGGAGTCCCGGTGCTGATCTCGAACGAGGTCAATATCTGGCGCGAGATCGAAGCCGATGGGGCGGGATTGGCCGCAAACCCAGACATCGCCGGCGCACACGAACTGCTCGATCGCTGGCTCGGCCTGCCATCGGCGGCACAACGCCAGATGGGCGAAAATGCGCTCCGCTCATTCGCCAAACGCTTCGACCTGGATCGTTTCGCCGGGGAATTTGCGGCATGTCTGGGGGCTCGATGACCGTGCCCGATGTGTCCATCGTCATCGTGAACCACAATCACCGCACGCTGATCGAGCGGTGCTTTGCGTCGCTTTATGCACTGCCGGATCGAGCGGCGTTCGAAGTGATTCTCATGGATAACACGCCCGCCGACGGCACAGCGGACTGGATATCCGCGCATTACCCGCGAGTGACCATCCGGCGAAACACGGTGCGTCGCGGGTTTGCCGCCAATGCCAACGCCGGGATCGGCCGAACTGCCGCAAGCCGCTATGTGCTTCTGCTCAACCCTGACGTCGTCTGCATTGCCGGACTTCTGGACCGGCTGATCGCGTTCCTCGACGGGCATCCGCAAGCCGCGATTGTCGCGCCGCAACTGCATGATCCGGACGGCGCCATACAGCCCAACGTCCGCCGTTTCCCGCGCCCGGCTGTGTTGGCCCTGCGCGCGCTGCGGATAGACGGGCTTTGGAAAAGTCCGGGTGTACGCCGATACCTGATGCACGGTGAGGGTCCCCGCACGGCCGAGGTCGATTGGGTGACCGGAGCGGCCCTCATGGTGCGCCGCGCCGCGATCCAAACCGTGGGCCTGCTCGACGAGCACTACTTTCTGTACTGGGAAGATCTGGACTGGTGCTATCGCATGCGCCAGGCAGGATGGACCGTGCATTGCGTTCCCGATGCCCGCGCGATTCACATCCTGGGCCGGGAAGGAGTGCGGCGGCCGTTCAGCCGGGCCGGCCGGGCGCAATTCTCTGGCGCCGTCCGGTTTTTCCGCAAGTTCGGCTGGAACGCGGGCAAGGCGGCATAGATGGGTGCACAGGCGGCATTCCCGGAACCTTCGATCAGGCACCGCCCGATTCTGCGGCCTGTGCTTGGGAAGCGCGCGCAGCCCTGGGCGACATCGTCGGCGCTGCTGGGGGCGGATATCGTTGCCATCTTTCTCGCGCGCGCCGCAGCCGTCATGTTGTGGAACTGGTTTCGCCCGGCCATCGGACTCGCGAACTTCCTGGGATTCTGGGCGTCTCTCGGCCTGTTTGTAGCCACCTATGCCGCGCTCGGCCTCTACGGCAGCGGTGCGTTTGGCGCCGTGGAGGAACTGCGGCGCGCCGTTGCGGGTGCGACCTTCGTCTGCCTGGCGCTGACCGCCTCGCTGTTCTTCCTGCAACACACCGGTCCGTATTCGCGAGGCTTGCTGATCCTCTCCGGCTGCTTGACTGCGGCCGCCGTGCCCCTGGTCCGGTCGCTCGCGCGGCAGGTATTCGCCCGGCAGAATTGGTGGGGTGTGCCGGTGATCGTGCTGGGCACGGGCGCAGGGGCCGAAGCCTTGATCGAACGTCTGCGCAGCCATCCGGAAATGGGCCTTCGCCCGGTGGCCTGCCTGGGTGATGAATCAAGCCTGCAGAGAGATTGTGCCGGCGTACCCGTAGCCGGGCCGCTTGCCATGGCTCGCGCGCTGGCTGCCGCTTTGAAGGTTCACCACGCACTGGTGGCCATGCCGGAGGTCGCGCGCGAAGACCTCTTGTGGATGCTGGATGACTGGGACACGGTTTTCCGCCATGTGATTCTGATTCCGGACCTGTTCGGCATAGCCAGCCTGTGGGTATCGGCCCGTGACCTGAGCGGCGTGCTGGGGCTCGAGTTGCGCCAGAACCTGCTGGTTCCGCTGAATCGCTGGACGAAACGCGCCGTGGATATCGCGGGCGCACTGATCTTGGGACTCCTCACGCTGCCGTTGCTGGCCGCGGCGGCTACTTGGATCCGGCTGGCCAGCCGCGGATCCGTGATCTACTGTCAGGAACGCGAAGGCGAAGGCGGCCGCAGCTTGTGGATGCCGAAGCTGCGCACCATGCACGCGAGCGCCGAAGCTTTGCTGATGCGCGTGCTCTCCTCGTCAGCGCAAGCCCGGACCGAATGGTCCCGCCACTTCAAGCTCAGAAAGGATCCGCGCATTCTGCCGGGAGTCGGCCCCTTCCTGCGCCGCACCAGCCTCGATGAGCTGCCGCAATTGTGGAGCGTGCTGAAAGGCGATATGAGCCTGGTGGGTCCGCGCCCGTTCCCGCGGTATCACCTCGAGAGTTTCGGACCCCGGTTCCGCGCATTGCGGAATCGCGTCAAGCCGGGCCTCACCGGTCTTTGGCAGGTTTCGGATCGTGCCGAGGGCGACCTCGGAGTGCAGGAAGCGCTCGACACCTACTACATCCGCAACTGGTCGCTTTGGCTGGACCTGTATATCCTGGCGCGCACTGTTCGCGCCGTCCTGTTTCCCCGGGGTGCATATTAGAAAGCCCGCGCGCCTCGACAAGGCCGCGCGGGCTGAGCGCCGCGTCCTCCGGACCACGGCGAACTCCTGTTTTGTGCGCCGCTCACTTGGACGCTTTGGCGGCGTTGTGCTTCTTGTTGTAGATCCGCGCGCTCTCCCGGTTCAGTTGCCGGTTGACCTGCGCCTTCTGTTGATTCGTTAACTTCCCGCCGTCGGCTGCGCGATCATTGCGGACCTCGCGATTGATCCTGGATTCCTGCCCTTCCAACTTGGCGGTTTCCCCTGCGGTCAACTGGCCTGATTTGATGCCCTGAGCAATCCGGTCCTGCTGGTTTTCGCGCCGCGCGCCGATTTCGTTGTTGCCGTAATGGGCGGTGGCCGCATTGTGTTTGTCGTTGTAGATCTGGTTGCTCAGCCGGTTCTGCTGGCGGTTGATCTGGGCTTTCTCGTTGTTGGTCAGGTTACCGCCGTTGGCCTCGCGGTCGTTGCGGACCTCTTTGTTCAGGTTGGCTTCCTTGTGCTCCAGGTTGGCCGTCTCACCGGCCGTCAATTGCCCGTCCGCCACGCCGTTGGCGATGCGGTCCTGCTGATTCTCCTTGCGGTCTTGGATCTCTTGCGCGTAAACGCCAGTCGCTATAACCGCGGCTATCATCGCGCTCAGTGCCAGTTTCCTCATGTTGTCCTCCTCCTGCCGTCGTTTCCAATGCTTCGGAAGCATCGCTTCCTGTAGAGTCAAAACCGGCTGTAACGCGGGAGTTTCGGTAGATGAGGTTAAAATCCGTTAGGTTCGATCCGAAAAGGCCCAGAGATAACGTTAACTAAGGTGCGATCAGGCAGCGGGTTTGGCGCCCACGAGCAGCGCCAGTTCCAGCCATTTCCAGTGGCAATCCACATCAGTGAAGCCGATGTCACGCAGCCAGCCGAGTTGCGTCTCGAGATCGAGCAGTTTGTTCGAGGGATCTTCGTCTTCGGGTTGGACCGAGAGCGCCGCAAGGAACCGCCGGTGCAACGTTTCGGTGGGCGATGCCACGTGCTCCAGGTTGCAGAACACGCCACCGGGCGGCAGGAGCCGGTTAATCTCGGTGTACAAAGTGCGTTTGCGTTCATGCCGCAGATGGTGAATGGCAAAGCTGGAGACCACCGCATCGAACATGCCCAGTGCGGGCAGCGGCTGGTCGAGATCATGGGCGACGATTTGCACCT
>JASHOO010000455.1 GCA_030041035.1 Bryobacteraceae bacterium
GAATTGATTCGGGAACGGGTGTGTGCAGGTATGCGCAATGCCCGTCAGAAGGGCAAGCGCCTTGGGCGTCCGAAAGCCGTCTTTGATCGGCAACGCGCTGTGGAATTGCGACGGCAGGGGATGAGCCTACCAAGGATTGCTCGTGAGTTAGGCGTGGGACTTGGGACTGTTGCAAGGGCGGTTAACGGACAATCGGCTTAAGAGCTTCATGACGGAGGCAGACCCGATCTCTACCTCCGCCCAAATTGCCTTGCCCCGACACCACAGTTTCACCGCCGTCAGAGGGATCGGTCATCTGGCTGGCTTCTCCAGCACCCCGGCCTGTGGTTATCCCCGGTGTTCATGGGGTGTTTAGGGACTGCTCAAAAGCTTGGTCAAAGGTAACCTCGCTTTCTTCTGCCATGATACCGCACGGTGGATATCGATCCCCGATTTTCCAAAAAGCCTAGCGATCGGGCTGCCGTAAGCTGTTGGGCGGATTAACCTGCGTCGTGCCGTTTTCGCCTTTCCAAAAACTGAAGGTTTTGGAAGAGTGCTCAAGGCGTAGGTTGGTGCTAGAATGCTCGTCCGAGATCACTGGAGAGATTTCCGGCGCGAAACATGGACTGTATCGAGTGTGGAAGCCGCAACTCAGATTTCGGAAAGTATTGCCACAACTGCGGTGCGCGGCTCATCCAACGTGTATTGAGCAGTCCATCCTCAAGTCCAACACACTTGTCTGAAGATCCTTCAATCCGCCGAGAGCAGGAGGCTCTGATCGAAATTCTTCAAACGAACCCGAAGAAGAACGAGTGTCACAAGTGCGGGTCGAATGCAGACCTGACTCGATACCAATTCGGGATGGCGAAAGTGCTCTCGACCAAACGAGAGTGGAGCGGAACGATTGGCACGGCTGTGGCTTCGGCGATTAGTATCGCTCTTGCTCCAGTGATTGGCGGTGCCGTCGTTGGCTGGCACCGCCCCGGTAAAACAGTCTCTTACAACGTGGTCAAAGCCGAGCTTGTCCTCTGTAGAAATTGCCTCAAGAGAGTCACCAACATGTGGGGACAAACGATACTCAGGGATTCCGACTATCGCTGCCATCCGTGGGCTGAAAAGGCTTCTGTAGTCGGATACGAAGTGTACCTGTCAGCAGACGAATTGGCGAAACTAAGACCCAAGACGCATCAAGGAAGATGAAAACAGGGCTGACCGCCCATGTAGCAACCTGCAAATTGCGGGAACCAGGGGAGTCTTGGCACAGCATTGCAGCCAAACTCAGCATCCCCGTCATGACGGCGGTGGATGCGTATCGGGAGGGGTGTACGGAAACTGTCCCGCACAATGGCAGCGGGCAGCGTCGGAAAACAAACGCCAAATCCCACCCGGTTTGAGGTGTACGAAACCCTTCGGTTGGCGTACGGATCTTGCTCGGGGTTCGTCCTTTACAGCGCCGAGTAGGTTCTGGAATGGCTTACTGGCATCCCGTCGTGATGCTGGTTGGTACCCAAATTAGGGCGCCAACACCCTACGGGCTTACGCGGCAGTGAGTGTGCCACTCGGCGGTATGGGACCAGTTGCATTCACCCGAATGTTGGTGATTCGAAAAGTCCCACCAGCTACGTTTTCGAGCTCGTTTGCGCTGAGTTCTGCGTTACGTTCGTTGTCGAGATCATAACCTGCTCCATGGTAATGTTCAAAAATGGCATTTTGTCTCCACCACCGGAGATCGTTTCCAGTTGGTTCTCGCTCAATACTTCACTTGGCGGTTCCTGAGTGTCAGCAAACTCGCCTGGACCGCTCTGCTTCTTCAGATCTTCCATGTCCTTACCCTCCTACCCTCTACATGCGCAGTCGAGGGGAAAAATTAGCGCGAAGGTCGTATTTTTTCCGGTAAATCTGCCACTCCGGTGAGAACGGGGGACCTGCTGTCGCGAATCTTGCAACCCGAACGACGTTCCCATGCTAATTTTCCCGTTCCATTGCGCATGTAGAGAGTGAGGAGGGAAACACACAATGGAAGATTTCAAAAAACAGGAATCTACGGTGGATTCAACTGAACTCACCGGTGAGCAGTTGGACAAGGTATCTGGCGGAATGTTCGGGTTGGAAGGATGGGCACAGACTGGTGCACAGAGTTCCCCAGACGGCATCGACGGCATCGTCGGCGAAAGCGAAGACGGTAAAGGAACAGGTTGGATAGAAGTACTCTGAAAAGCGCGGGAACTCGAATGTCCATCGCCTGCAAGTGCGGACACGCGGAGTGTTCTGAGGCAGAAGGGGCAGTAGCGGGCTGATTCTCCGGAAGCGGAATTTTGTGACGTGGATTGTGACGTAACTGGTCGATGAAGTTTGCCGGAGAAGCCGTACCGGGGGCACAGGAGCGATAAAATCTTCGGATTCACCGCTTGGTGTAGCGGCGTATACCTCACTGTTGCCCGATGTTCCGCAGTTGTGGTCGGTTGCCAATCCACTTGACAACGCGCCCTGGACTCGCAGCGCGGGCAACTTTGCGTTTCGGGCGGATCGAGGCGGCAATTCTGCCTTTGATGCCGGAGAGTATCAGCCATAGCGAGACCACGAAACCAGCGATTACGGCTGGAATCGCAATCAGTGGTGCCCACGTTGCTTCGACCTTCCCGACAAGCAAGAAGCATTCCAACATTCCGGCTTCTCCCATTGAGGACATCGAGCAGTCCAGTGGCCGAAATCCGGGAAATCGTGGGGGAAACGTGATCTGTATTACAGGAGGAATCTCCGAACTTTGCAGGCAATCCGCCGATGTGAGGTGTGCGCTCCGCTATTCCCCTGCGCCAGCGGCTTCCCCCTGCCCTTTCAGTTTCAGCTTGTCCTTGTTGGCTTCAAGAAATGCCCGCAATTCGTCGGCGTGGTCCAACAACCTTACCCACTGTTCGTAGTAAAGCGTCACCGGGAAACGCCCAAGGCGATATACGCTCACACCGCCCTTGTCGCTAATGCGGAATTCGAGTGCCGACGGTTTGCGCTGGATCTGCTGTTCGAGTTCCGCGATTCGTCGCAGGAGTTCTTCTTTGGTTGGTTCTGGCATGGCTTATCCTGTCACCCGCTACCAGTCTATGCCAGCGCCTACAGGCAAGTCGGCAAGCATGTGGACATCTGTTTGTTACCTGATCCGTGGCGCGGATATTGTGGGGACTTTTGTGGGGAGTCCATGTGGAAAACGGTCATTTTCGGTAACGCTCCATCATTGCAAAAATGTAGTAACCGGCTCTGGCGGAACAGGTTATCGTGCCTCATCGCAAAGCATCCCAAATGGTTGATTTGCCTTTTAAGCAAAGGGTCGCGGGTTCGAGTCCCGCCCGGCTCACCAAAATACCCGCGTTGTTTCAGTCAGTTAACGACTGTTGATTTTTTTGTGTACCTCTGGTGTACTCTTCGTCTCGGCGAGAATGATGGGTCCTGCGCCTAGGTTCGCTCAAGGCTGGCCTCCAGTTGTGCCTGGCGATCACGCACCCACGGCGTGTAATGCTTTTCGGTACCCTGATTCTGCTGGGACCCAGCAGCACCGATACCTGCTCTATCGGAACTCCTGCGAGCAGTAACTCCACAGCCAACGTATCCCTAGACCGATGTGGGTGCGCGCCAGCCTAACCGGGTTGTGGGAATCACGCCGTTAAGAAATCCCCAGCCATCCAGAAAGAGGTGAACAGCCGAATGATGGTCACAAGCTTGTTCCGGCCAATGCCAGACGCGGAAAATTCAGAAGAGGCGGCCCATGAGGTCCACGAGAAGCTGGGAGCTAAGCGGACCGCTGTGCTTGGTGCGCCAGTCAGAGAAGCGCCAGTTCGCGTCGTCCGATTCCACGCAGAAGAAAAGTGCAAGCGTTCGCACCTCGAAGTGCTGCAGCATTCTCTCGTTAAATGTTCGAACTTCCCCTTCAAGAACGTATGGAGTGAGGAACTTCTCGGTGGAAAGAAGCTGCGGTGGAGACTGGAACGTAATCTGTAATTCGCGGCCCTCGGCGCCCACACGGATGAGGTTGGGGCCGGTTTCCTGAAACATTTCCGGTGTGTATGCCACTGGCGAGAGTTCGAGCGTAGCTTGCGTCAGCTTGTCGTTTACCGAGGAAACGAAATCCGTGCAGATGGCGTGCAGCTTAGCGGCCCCGCGGTGGCGGAGTTCGGACACGCAGCCGGCGTCCACAACGCAATGCTCGGCCTTCTTTGTGGCGTCAATCTTTCGGGCCAGTCTGGCGATCAAGTCGTCTTGGGGCATGTGGAAGCGGTGCGCCTATTGTAAAGCGGGGCAAGCGGGATTGCCAGTCCCGGGAGCCGAGCACACCCACGGTTGTGTACCATGAGGCGTGGATCTTCTCGTCACGCCGCCGATTCTACCTATGCTGGCGAAGCGGGTGGATGAATTGCCCGCGGGTCAATCTTGGATCTTCGAGCCGAAATGGGATGGATTTCGCGCGCTGGTGTTTCGCGATGGGCATGAGATCCAGATTCAAAGCCGGGACGAAAGGCCGCTCAACCGGTACTTTCCGGATTTGGTGGAACCGCTCTGCGCACAGTTGCCCGCGCGTTGTGTGCTCGATGGGGAAATTGTGATTGCCAGGCGCAACGGGCTCGATTTCGATGCACTACAACTTCGTTTGCATCCGGCGGCATCACGCGTAAAGATGCTGGCCGCGCAGACACCGGCGTCGATTGTGTTCTTTGATTTGCTATGTGACGGGGACCGCGATCTGCGAGGCGAGCCGTTTGAGAAAAGGCGAGCTGTGCTTGAGGACGTGCTAGGGCAGGCGAAGCCCCCGGTCCATTTGACTCCCGCAACCCGCGATGCAACTGTAGCGGCAGACTGGTTCCGGCGCTTCGAAGGCGCAGGTTTGGACGGCGTGGTAGCCAAGCCAGTTTCGGGGATTTACGAACCGAATAAGCGCACGATGCTCAAGGTGAAGCACGAGCGGGATTGCGACTGCGTTGTGGCAGGATTTCGCTGGTACCGCAAGGGTGACCGTCAATCCGTGGGATCGCTGCTGCTTGGGCTGTTCGATGATGCGGGCGCGATGCAGCACGTGGGGGTATGCGCGAGCTTCACCGATACGATGCGTTTCGAATTGGTGGAATTTTTGGCGCCATACCGCAAAGAGGCGCTCACCAATCATCCATGGAAGGCATGGTCGGAGATTCCTGCCGAAGTGATGCAACGCATGCCGGGCGGGCAGAGCCGATGGAGCCAGGGCAAGGATCTCTCCTGGGAACCAGTGCGACCTGAGGTGGTGGTCGAGGTCGCGTACGAGCACATGCAGGGTACGCGCTTCCGGCATATCGCGCATTTCCGGCGCTGGAGGACGGACAAGATGCCGCGAGATTGCACGTATGCCCAGTTGGAAGTCGTGCCGCCACAGGAATTGGCCGAGATTTTTGCCGCAGGACGATAGGCCGGATAATCGCCAGGCCGGGCAATGCCGGTCCGTTACAAACGCTTCTTGCGCTGCTCACGCCATTCGCGGGTGGGATCGTCGTCGGGGTCGGGCGTTTCCTGCGATGGCCGGAGTGCTTCCGGAACATGACGAAGGTTGACCCGGATTCGCGTCCAGGTGGACGAACGGCCGCGCATGGAATCGACCAGTACATCATCGACGGCGAGGTGCTCAGCGGCCTCGGGATGTTTTTGTTTCCACCTTTCGAGACCGGCGAGCGCGGCGTGCTGATCGGGGGAGTTGGCGACGGTCAGGAGAGGCATTCTGGCGCGTGACGGCTTTGCGGCGGATTTGGCGCGCGATGGCGCAACGCGCTTGGCTTCGCCCTCCATGCGGCGGAAGTGCGGAGGCCATGGAGCATCGGCCAGTCCCGCAGCCTGGTCTTTATCGGCCAGTTCCAGGAGTTTTTCGAGCGAACCCGAGTGAGCGTTCATATCCGCCTGAGGGTTGCCGACTTTCTTAAAGCGGGCAGGCACGGTAAACATAGTGAAGTCAGCGGGGTCGCACTCGGGGACTTCATGCCAGTGAAGAGGAGCGGAGACGCGCGCATCGGGAAGCGGGCGCACGGAGTATGCCGAGCAGGTGGTGCGATCTTTCGCATTTTGGTTGTAATCGAGGAAGACGCCGTGGCGCTCTTCCTTCCACCACTTTGAGCTGGCCAGCGCAGGGATGCGGCGCTCCACCGCGCGCGAAAGCGCGACGGCCGCGCGGCGTACTTCGGAGAATGTCCAGCGCGGCTGAATGCGGACATTGATATGCATGCCGCGCGAGCCGCTGGTTTTGGGCCAACCGCGCAGGCCGACCTCTTCGAGAAGAGATTTGACTTCAAGCGCCACGGTGCGCACGTCGGACCATGACACGCCGGGGCCGGGATCGAGATCGACGCGTAGCTCGTCGGGGTGATCGAGATCGGCGGTGCGCACGGGATGGGGGTGCAGCTCAATGCAGCCGAGATTGACGATCCAGATGAGTCCGGCGGCATTGTCCACGACCACTTCTTCGGCCGTGCGGCCTGACGGAAATGAGAGAGTCACTGTGCGCAGCCAATCGGGCCGGTCAGTGGGAGCGCGCTTCTGATAGAAAGCCTCGGCCTCCGCACCATTCACGAAGCGCTTTAGTACGATGGGGCGGTCCACAATTCCGGCGAGCGCGCCCGGTGCGACAGACAGATAGTAACGGACGAGGTCCAGCTTCGAGACCTTCGCCTCGCGGGAAAAATAGAGCTTATCCGGATGCGTAATGGGGACCTGGCGACCATCGATTGAGAGTAGCTCGGCGGGCTCTTGCTTCTTCACAAGATCAGGCTACACGATTCGCGAAAGTGGGCGTCAACCCGACCTGCGAGCTCTTTGCCCTGAAACGAAGGCGCTAAGCTCAAGTGGAGCCGTGGAGTTCGCACGAGACATTCCGCGACAAACCGTACCCCCATGCCGGCGCTTGAGGGGCGAAGCTCTCGCTGCCGTTGTTCTGAGATCGCGATATTCATTCTGGCCTGCGTTGTCGTCTCAATTCTCGCAACCGCGATGCTCACCGACAGGACCAACAAAGACATCTCCGGCGACTGAGACCCAGGCGTAATACCGCTTTCAAGAACATCTTCTCTTTGGGGATCGCGATCAAGTTCCACCACTCATCCTCTTTCGCGGCTTGACGGCTGGTCGAGAGTGGACGGAATCCCGTTTGAGACAAGGGGTTACGGGTGATTTCCCGATTGCCTCGCAGATGGGCTGACTTGTTCCGGTTCAATTCTTAGCCAAATCCGCACGGTTCCACCACCCGCCGCCTAGAGCTTGAAACAAGGCCGCAGTATCCGCATACCGATTCGACTGAGCTTGAACCTGGCTGAGCAGGGCCTGCTGATAAGACTGTTCGGCGCTTAACAGCGCGAGATAGTTGCTGTAGCCCACGTCAAACTGTTTCTTCGTCAACTCCAGCGTGACGGAGGCAGCTTTAGTAGCGGCAAACGCGTACTTCAAGGCATCGGCATCCTGCTTGATGGCATGCAAAGAGTCGGCAACATTCTGGAATGCAGTCAGCACTGTACTCCGATACTGTTCTTCGGCCTGTGTGTAAGCCGCTCTTGCGGCCCGTTCTCGGTGAAGCAGCGTTTTGCCATCAAAGACCGGCTGTGTCACCCCGGAGGCTACATCCCAAAAGCCTGCGGTGAAGAGATGGCCTAAAATGACCGCCATACTGCCGGCATCTGCGGTTAATGAGAAGCTGGGAAGCCGGTTAGCGCGTGCAACGCCGACTAGAGCGCTGGCGGAATGCAGATTCTCCTCGGCTTGCCGTATGTCGGGCCGTTGTTCCACCAGGTGCGACGGGAGGCTCAGCGGCAGTTCCGCGGGCAATTGCATTTTTGAAAGTTCAAATGTTTCCGGCATTTCCTGATTAGGGAAGCCTCCAGAGAGCTCCGCCAGCAGATCGCGCTGCTGAGCCAATTGCTTCAGTAACGGTGGCAACGTGGC
This sequence comes from Bryobacteraceae bacterium, assembly GCA_030041035.1. Lineage (GTDB taxonomy): Bacteria > Acidobacteriota > Terriglobia > Bryobacterales > Bryobacteraceae > QHXW01. Next base: position 7,912 of record JASHOO010000455.1, read on the forward strand.
GACGACTTGTGCGAGCTGTGATTCCTGTGCCGCGACGTCGAGCTCGCTGGCATATCCCCTGGCATACTGGCCGCGCAACGTCTCGAGCATCTTCGTGTTGATGGTGATAAGCTCCTGCGTGGCGTCAATCTGCCCTCTGAAGGACGCCTCCTGAATGGCGGCAGCAGCAATGTTGGAACTCAGGGTGATATGTGTCGCGACCAGGGCGAATCGGGCCTGTTCCTCCTGCGCCTTGAGTGATTCAACCGTTCGCCGGTTTAAACCGAAGACATCAGGCACAAACGAAACGCTGACCTGCGGCGTGTAGAGACTGTAGGCGAGGTCGCCCGAAAAGGTCACGGGTGAAAGGTCGGCGGAGCTCTTCCCGCGAGTCGCCGACAAGCCCGCGGAAACGTTGGGATAATAATAACCGCGCTGGGCCAACGTATTCTCTCTGGCAACCAACAGGGCCGCTTGCGCCGACTTTAAGTCGGGATTGGCTTTGAGCGCACGCTCGATCAAGTCGTTGAGCGGCTTGGAGTGAAACAGAGTCCACCAGTCCCCGGGAATGTCGCGGCCAACGGCGAAGCTCTGCGCCTCGCCGCCGGGCAGGTTGGGAGTGCTGTTGGTGGTTGCCGGATGCTCGGGCATGTAACTCGGCACCTGAGGAGCCGGTGGCTGCTTGTAATTCGGCCCAACTACGCAGCCTACGCTGAGCAGTAAGGCGGCCGAGACCACCACGAGCCTGAAGCGTTGTGTTGCGAGAAAGAGACTCATACCGGCTTTATGGCCTCCGATGCATTTGCGCTCCGCCGATCGCGGCATTCCTGCTGCTGAGATTTGCAGATCCGGTAATCATTGCCGGGTTGGAATTTCGATGGCGCCCATTGCTGGCTGGCTCAGTAATCGCAACGGTACCGGGTCGAGGCGAACCGGACCGTGTCATTGTTCCGCGATCCGTCAATGCATTCTTCAGAGCCCTGGAAGATCCGTCAGAAGCTCGACTGAGAGTATTTGCAGATGCTGGGGGCCGGCTGATCGAGAGCTGCTTAGGAGTCTTCCTGGCCGAAATTCCACGCTGCTGTCGCTGCGGTTTGGCGACTTGGCGCTCATCCGCGCCCGCCGTACCCGCATACGACGTCGCATGGACGGAAGTAAACGATACAAGCACCACGATCATGAAGCAGGTCTTCATTCCGGCACCGTGTGCGGGTGTCTATCAGCACCCAGGAAGATCATCCGCAGCGCCGGAACGGCGAGGAGAAGCATAACCGGGCCGACTAACATGCCACCCACGATGACTGTGGCGAGCGGGCGCTGCACTTGGCTGCCGATACCGGTTGAGATGGCTGCGGGAAACAAGCCGATACACGCGGAAAGCGCGGTCATCAGCAATGGGCGCATGCGCGTGGTTGCAGCGCGGTACATGGCGTCCATGGGGGCGAAACCGTGCGATCGTTCCTGGTTGTAGAAGGTGATCATCAGGATGCCGTCCATCACGGAAACGCCAAACAGCGAAACGAAACCGATCGCAGCCGAGATACTGAAGTTGAGCCCAGAGATGTAAAGCGCGAGTATGCCGCCCACAATGGCGTCGGGAATACCGGCCAGCGCCAGGATGGAATCGCGGAAATTATTAAATAAGCTGTACAGGGCCCCGGCAATCAGAATGAAGCTAAGTGGGACAATAACCTCCAGGCGCTTCTGGGCTTCCTGAAGATCTCCGAATTCTCCGGCCCAGACAAGATGGTAGCCCGGTGGAAGCTTCACGTTTTTGGCAATGCGTGCCTGAGCCTCCTCGACTGTTCCGCCCAGATCGCGGCCCCGAACACTGAACTTCACCGGGATGAAGCGCTGCACGCTTTCGTGATAAATCCAGGCCGCTCCTGTGTCCAACGAAATCGTAGCGAGTTCGCTGAGTGGGATATATGCGTTCGCCCCGCTGGCGGTCGTATATCCCACCTTGATATTGCGGATCTCGTCGATATTGTTCCGGTAATCCGGCGTATAGCGGACGACGAGATCGAACTGCCGCTCGCCTTCCAGTACCTCGGTCGCCACGGCGCCACCCATGGCGGCTTGAACGACTGAATTCACGTCGCCGGAATTGAGGCCGTAGCGAGCGGCTTTCTCCCGATCCACCCTGATGTTCAGATTCGGCTGACCGAGCACCGGGAAAATGCCCAAGTCGGCGACGCCGCGCACCTGGGCCATCTGGTCACGCACCTGATTCGCCAGGTTCGTCAACACTTCCAGATTAGGACCCACGATCTTGACCGAGTTGACGCCTTTGACTCCCGAGATCCCCTCTTCAATGTTGTCTTCAATGTATTGGGAGAAATTGAAGATGACCCCCGGCAACTCATTTTCAAATTCCCGTTGAATTTGCTCGGTGAGCTTGTCCTTGGTCAGTCCCTTTGGCCATTCGTCAAAAGGCTTCAGCGGGGCGAACAACTCGACGTTTGAGAACGGCGCGGCATCACTACCGTCGTCCGGCCGGCCATGTTGGGAGACTACCGTGCGAACCTCGGGGTGTCGCATGAGAATCTCGCGCATTTTTCGCGTGGCCGCCTCGCCGTCCTCTAGCGATAGCGTGATCGGCATAGACGCGCGTATCCAAAAATTGCCTTCCTCCAGATGCGGAAGAAACTCGCTGCCCAGCCGCGGAGCGATAAAGAAAAACGTTCCCAGCGACAACGCCAATTCCAAACCCACGACCAGGAACCGGTTTCGCAACGTAAAACGCAAAGCCGGGTCATACAGCCGGTGCAGACCGTGGACAATTATGGTTTCCGCTTCTTTCACACGTTCGGGTAGCAGAACAGAGGCAATCACGGGTGTGATTGTGAAGGTCGCAATCAGCGCGCCGGCCAGCGCATAGCCGTAGGTGCGGGCCATCGGGCCGAAGATCTGTCCCTCGACGCCCTGCATGGTAAACAAAGGCACGAAACCCGCCACGGTGATCAGTGCCGAAAACAGGACTGCTTTGTCCACCTGAAGCGCGCTGATCAGAATCAGCCGCAAGCGATCCGTCCAATGGAACGGCGACGCCCCAGACTCCGCCGGCGCGTCCCTGGTCGGATCGGGTCCCCAGAAGCCCTGTGTCAGGCGATGCAAAAGAACTTGTCTCTCATCGGCGTTCCGCTGAAAATTCTTGAAAATGTTCTCAACCAGAATCACCGCGGAATCGACTATGATTCCGAAATCGACTGCCCCGACCGAGAGCAGATTCGCGCTTTCCCCGAAAATCACCAACAGAATGGTGGCGAAGAATAACGCGAACGGAATATTCAACCCTACAATCACCGCGCTGCGCAGGTTGCCCAGGAAGATCCATTGGATCAGGAAAACCAGCAGGCATCCGAAGATCAGGTTGTGCAGAACGGTGTGGGTCGTGAGAGCAACTAGCGATGACCGGTCATAGAACGGAACAACCCTGACTCCCCTGGGCAGGCTGCCATCGTGATTCAGCGTATCGATTGCCTGCTGGACCTTGGGAATCATGTCGGCCGTTTTTTCCGTTCGTCTCTGCACCACGATGGCGCCCACCACATCGTCGTGCCGGTCGCGGCCTAAAATGCCAAGCCTCGGGCGATAGCTCACGGAAACGGTCCCAACGTCCTTTATCAAAATGGGAACGCCGTTCTCTTGACCCAGAACCACATTTTGGATGTCGTTGACCTTGTAGCCTTCGGTTATATCATCGCTGCCACCATCGTCAATCAGGCCGACGCCGCGAATATTAATGGACTGCTGGCCTACGCGGATTTCGCGCCCTCCCACGTTGATGTTGGCATTACCGAGAGCGTTCAGAATCTGCGGCACAGTAACGCTGTAGGCTTCCAGCTTGTGAGGATCAACCTGAACCTCAAACTCCTTGGTGGGACCTCCCCAACTGTTGACCGCTGCGATACCAGGGATGGTCAGCAGTCTGCGTGCCACGACCCAATCCTGAACCGTGCGAAGATTGGTGATCCCAAAATGCGGCGGGCCGACAACCTGATAGCGGTAGATCTCGCCGGTCGAGCTGTTGGCTTGTATCGTGGGCACTAAGCCCCCGGGGAGATTGACGTTCTGCGTCATCGCCACCGACGCCTGGCTGTAAGCGAAGAAATAGTCCACACCGTATTTGAAACTCACCCGGACAAACGACAACCCGTAGAACGAGGTTGACCGAATGACGTCAATGCCCGGAGTGGAATAAAGGCCGATCTCCATGGGCCTGGTGTAGTAACGCTCCATTTCCTCGGCGGACAAGCCAGGCGCTTGCGCGGTGATCTCCAGAATGACCGGCGTTGGGTTCGGATAAGCCTCGATGTTCAGCAGCTTGAAAGCCACGAATCCGGCCACCGCAAATAACATCAACCCCGCGATGACAATCGCGCGCCGGCTAAGGCAAAAAGCAATAAGACCTCTGAACATGATCTGGTCTCAGTCGGTTGGCGGCGCCGTAAGCATGCTGCTTAGAAATAGCGCACCATCTGTGACCACGAGCTCGCCGCGCTGAAGACCGTTGAGGATCTGCACGCGATCGTCCCGCCGCAGGCCGGGTTTAATGGTTCTTTGCTCAAAGTGGCGGCGATCGGTGGTCACCCACGCGGTCATGGTGCCATCGGGTTCGCGCACCACGCCATTTGCCGGTATCGCGGTCCACAATGTCGGACCGGCAACACGGATTACGAAGTTCGCGAGCATGCCGGGGCGCAGCTCATCTTTGGGATCCTCAATTTCTGAACGGACCGTACATCGGTGCGTATTCGGATCGACCGCCGGGTAGATCTTGGATATCTTGGCCCTGAACACGCGGTTCGGGTAGGCTATGACTTTGACTTGAACCGGCTCTCCCGAATGAAGCAGCCCGATGTCGCTTTCGATCACGTTGGCCAGCATCCATTTGACCGATAAGTTCGAAACCGTATAGGGCGCCGGGGGATTTCCCGGCTGTACCAGCAGACCCGGTGGTGCGTTGTACCAGGTGATCTTGCCGGAGACGGGGCTGTGAACAACCAGCGCCGGATCGATCTTGCGAGACGCGATCATCTGGTCGATCTCCGTGTCGGTTTTGCCGAAGACGCGCACCGCGTCTCGCGCGGCTTTGAGAGCTCCATCGGCAGTCTGCTGATCCGAGATCGCCTGCTCGACTTCCCTTTGCGCAACTCCGGGAAGACCTTTGACTCGTTCCAGCTCCTTGTTCGTTAAATCGAACGTTGCCGCGGCGCCGATCAGTGTGGATTCCGCCTGGATTAGATCTGGGCTCTTGATGGTGTAAAGCGGTTGATCCTTCTCCACTTGAGCGCCCAGCCCAACGAAAGCCTGGATAATGGTTCCTTGATAAGTGGGAAATACTTGAACCGAAAGCTCGTCGGCAAAGCTGATGTTGCCGACAGTTTCTTTCTCCACCGGGAACTGATACACTCCGACCGACTCGATCTTGACCGAGTTGATCTGCGTCTGGGTTAATTCCAACACTACATTACCGGTACTTGAATCCGTTCGGGGCACACTCGAGTGCTGGTCCGATTGGGGTAAGGTGTTGGCACTTGCACTGCCGGCGTGGCTGCGGTTGGTTTCAATAATGATGGCCGCAAGAACGATGGCTATGGCCATCACGCAAAGGCTGGCAATTCGCTTGCTCATGTGCATGGGTGCGTCATCTTTTCTGCTCTGTGGCGTGGAAGATCGGCCGATTGCTTGGCTCCTGACAGAAGCGCAAGGAAGCTCTGGTTAAGGGACTGTTATAGAACTCACGCACCGTTTGGCCCGGCCAACGTACCGGATCGCACGGAGACGGCACTTGTATCGCCACTGGGACACTATGAATCTAGCCCACTCCGACTGCGGGAGCTACTGATCTTGCGCTCAAGAACCGCGGTCTTTTGATTGATGGTCCGATTGCCGGCGTGGCCATTTTGATGGTTGCGAAAATCTTTTGGCCATCGAGCACTTCTTTCGGGCAGAATTCTTCTCATAGCACGCGATTCGCCGTAGGATGTTAGGCAGCGTGACGCCGGTTTCGCAGCAGTCCGCATTCCCCATCGAGGCAGTGGCGAGTGAGGCGATGAACGACCCAAAGGAAAGTCGCACTCGACTTGTACTGGTCGATGAGTTGGGTCTGTTTCGCACAAGCCTGAGCCAACTGCTTGCCTCCGAGCCCGGTCTTGAAGTGGTAGGCGCGTGTGGCACGGCTGCCGAGGCCCTCGACGTCCTGGGGGGCTCCGTAGTGGATGTGGTCCTGTTGGATTTCGAAATCGGCACCGAGCAAGGGAGTGATTTTATGTCCGCGGCTCGGCGGTCCGGGTACCAGGGCCGATTCCTCATCGTTGCTGGAACCATGGACGTGCGGAAGTCCGCTATGGTGCTAAAGCTTGGTGCATCTGGGATTTTCCTGAAGTCCGAGGCGCCGGCCCGCCTGGTGCAGGCGATCCGGCTCGTAGCCAATGGCGAGGCCTGGATCGACCAAAAGGTCATTCAACTCCTTGTGGATGAGTTGACCCGTCGCTACTCTCTAGTCGGGGATCGGGAGCCTGGAAAGCCTCTGGAGGACCGCGAGCGGAACGTGCTTCTCGGCATCCTGGGAGGCCTCTCCAACCGCAAGATCGGTGATGGTATGGGTCTCTCGGAGAGTTCCGTCAAGAACATTGTCCAGCGATTATTTAGCAAGGCCAGAGTGAAGACCAGAGGCCAGCTCGTGCGGGTTGCGCTCGAAGAATCCTGGGGTGTCGCGCCGGGGTTTGTAGAGCGCCAGAACGGCGAAGCACCGGATGCAGATCACCCGAGGTTGCGCGATACGCGTAAACCCGTTGAGAGCCGACCCGGGGACGATCGGACAATCATTTGATTGGTCCTTTGATTAGAGATTTCTCATCTGCACGCGAGAACTCGGCTGGTTCTGTCGGGATCGTCGGCGCCCGGAGATTGGCCAGTCTCCGATAGGCGTTGGTAAACAAGGTTTATCGGAAAATTGAGAGCACACGTCAACTCGACGAGTTTTGCCGACTCATTGAAGTGCCTCCGTGGGGTACATTTCCGCCGGTTGTGTTACGGTCGTTGAGGTTGCCGCGCAGATTGCTTCAGTGAAACCGAGAATCCGCACACCGAATACGTGGTTCTGGTGGAAACCGGAGGAGAAAGAGCGCGAGCGGACTTGGTACGCGCTTACGTTCTCACTGCGGGCACTGGCTAGCGCCGGGTTCGCTCCGGGGGCGCCGCAGCCGGGACCCGAGGACGTCAACCGGAATAGTGGATCGCCCATTTGTGCCCGTTCCAGCAGCGATAAAGACACCATACCCCCATGAAAAGATTGAACTTGGGACAGGACGACCGGGGTGCGAAGGGATTCGACAGAGGCTCGATACTACAACAATGTAGTATCCGCCTTCAGCGTAAGTGAGCCGGCAGCATGAAATCCAATTGAAATATTCGATACCAGAGCGAAGAAAAACTAATGTACGTTGGCAGCGGGCTGTACCGCATAAGCCACATCATGTGCCGATGAATCATATTCCTGGAGCCAGTGTTGCAGGTCGTCGGGTTCAAACCGCATCACTTCAATGGCATCGCGTGCTGCCGAATGTACTCTTCAGTGCTGGGACCTGAAGCTCCCGAAGCTCCCGGGCCCACGTAATGGAACGCCTCAGCATATTCGACGCCGTACTTCCTTCCCAGTTCCCGATCGCCTGCCAATAGAAACTCCTTGATGTAGTTACGATCGGCAGTTCCATCGTCATCGCCAAGCAAAGGCAGACGTTGGTTGCGCTTGGCCAACTCCGCCCGCAGTTGCGAGCCGTGATGTCCGCCAGGCCCTTTCGCCTTGTTCGCCACGTTCGCGTCCACTTTCTTGTCCACCACACCGCTGATATCGACCACTCGGGTAATCTCTGGGCGCCGTGCAAAATAGTATTTGTCCCGAACCTCGTACGGCTGAAGCCCGGCGGCGAACTGTTCCGGATAGTCGTGTTCCCGGCCGGCCATCCAGCATGCCGCTTCCACACCGCGAGCGATCATGTAGTGGTCTGGGTTTTCTTCGTCGTGTGCCCATGGGTCCCAGCAGACGACGGTATCGACCTTCAACAGGCGGATCAGAAAGATCAGCCGGCAGATTAGCTCGTTGAGCGAAACGTCAGCCATGCGGTGATTGTTGTAGTTCAAATTGAAGACTCGTTTGAGACCCAGAACTCGCGCCACCTCATCATTGTCACGTTCGTTGCCCAGCACGTTCTCACCGATGGTGCCACGCGTTCCTAGCCCGGGAAGATCTCCCATATCGTCGTTGGTGGCGCGAATCAGGTAACCGACATACCCCTCCTGGATCAGCTTGGCGACGGTGCCAGAGGCGGAGAGCGGGATGTCGTCGGAGTGCGCTTGGATGGCCGCCAGTACCTTGCCCTGATGAGGCGTGCCTGACTCCGCACGTTCAAAAAAAACGCCAGCCCCCGGCTGCTGGGCGGTTAAGGTTTGCCGTTGCATCACGGCTGCGGCGCCGACAAACGTGGCTAGAAAATGGCGTCGTTGCATAGCGGTAGTCTACTTCATCCTGCCGCCCGAAGTTGCTATCGTGGTCGGAGCAAGCATGACTCTGCTGGTTGCGCCCCGCCGCATGAGCGACCGCAGTCGCAGCCGCGGCCTCGTCGGGAAAACGCTCGTCACAGTGGTGGAACAGGTCGTCTTGACAGCGCCGCATGTGCCTGTGCGCGTTTGAGAGGGAGCAGCGCGTCAAGCTGTGCGTGGGTGCTTCGGGGGTGCGAATTGCGATATGTTCAACGATCGGACATGACGGAAGCCCCAAGAAGCGTCTTTCCGCTCATCGCTCACGCAGTGGCGCTGTCGGCAATCGTGTCGCTCGTGGGGCCTACACTCACGGCTGCGGATGGAAAACAGGTTTTCGGCCAGCGTTGCGCAGGATGCCATGGGACTGATGCCAAAGGTACCGGAAAGGGGCCGGGGCTGGCAGGCAATCCGCGGCTCGCCGGCCGATCAACCGAGCAATTAACCAGCATCGTGCGACAGGGTTTTCCGGACTCGGGCATGCCGGCTTTCGACCTTTCAGTGGAGGAACTGACTGCGGTTGCCGGTTACGTGCGGAGCCTACTGGCCGGTGCGACACCGGAGATTCCTCCTGCCGGCAAACGCGTCACGTGGGGACAGCCGCAGCCCGGGGATTGGCTCACTTACAACGGCAAACTCGACGCGAACCGATACAGCGAATTGCGCGAGATCGACACCGGCAATGTGGCTCAGTTACGTCTGAAATGGATTTTTCCCATCCCGCATTTCGGCCTCGAGGTCACGCCGCTCGAAGCTGACGGGGTCATGTACGTGACGGGGCCGAACCAGGTATTCGCCATCGACGCGCTGACCGGAAGCGAGATCTGGCACTGCGCCCGGCCGCGAACCGCAGGCCTGGTGGGCGACGCCGCGCTAGGGACGAATCGCGGTCTGGCTATCCGGGATGACAAGGTCTTCTTCATCACGGATAACGCGCATCTGCTGGCGCTGGACCGCGCAGACGGCCACCTGGTATGGGAGACTGTCATGCCGGAAGAGCCGCAAAGTTACGGCGGGACCCTGGCTCCTTTGGTGGTCAATGAGAAGGTGTTCACGGGTGTTTCAGGCGCCGATGAGGGGATACGAGGATTCATCGCCTGCTACCACGCAGATACCGGAAAGTTGATTTGGCGGCGATGGACGATTCCGCGAAAGGGTGAGCCGGCGGCGGAAACCTGGAGAGGGAACGAGCCTCTGGTGGGCGGCGGTTCCACATGGCTTACCGGGTCATACGATGCCGAGACCGATACGCTGTACTGGCCCACCGGGAATCCTTACCCGGATTCGGAAGATGCGGGGCGTGGCGGTGATAATCTTTACACGGATTGCATTCTTGCGCTCAATCCGAATACCGGCGAGCTGAAGTGGCACTATCAGTTCACTCCGCATGACTTGAAAGACCGCGATGCCACAGAACCGCCGGTTCTGGTGGATACGCCCTATCAAGGTAAAGCGCGCAAGATGCTGCTGCATGCCGATCGCAACGGTTTCTTCTATGTTCTCGATCGAACGAATGGGGAGCTCCTGCTGGCCAAAGCATTCTTGCGCCGCGTAGACTGGGCGTCCGGCATTGGCGCGGATGGCCGTCCCCAGGTGGTGGATCCAAGAGGCTGTCCCGATGATGCGGCCAACTGGAGTTCGACGGCGTACAGCCCGACAACTCGCTTGTACTACTTTCTGGCATTGGAGGAGTGCGTCGGCCGTCCGCTGGGTTACCCGGATCAAACGGGCCAGCGTTTTCTGCGAGCCGTGAACATTGACACGGGCAATATCGTTTGGGAAGTGCCGCAACCTGGCCCGGCCAAAGCCAAGACCTGGTCGGGCGTGCTTGCGACGGCTGGCGGGTTGGTGTTCTACGGGCAGCCGAATGGTGGCTTCGCCGCCGTAGATGCGCGCGACGGAAAGACATTGTGGAATTTCCCGACGAACGTGCATATGAAAGCATCTCCGATGACATTTTCAGTCGGAAGGAAACAGTATGTAGCGGTTGCGGCGGGTCCGAATATCTTGTGCTTCGGGCTGTGACATTACGCTGCGGCTTCGCCAGCCTGGTCTCAGTCGCATCCTGTTTTGGTTCCGACGGTGCCATTCCTGGGAACAGTCCCCGCTCCCGGTGGAACATCTGTCCTCATACTTTCTTACAATTGATCGAGGCGCCTCTTGCGCCACAGTGGCAGTGAACCCAAGAGGCAGAAGGTGATCTGGACTTGGCAGTAACCGAGCGGAAAGAGTGGAAGTTCTTCAGTGTGCTGCCGAAAGCGAGCCCCGGGCTGGCGGCGGCGTGGTGGCTGGGCTTGTTGTTGCTCGGCATTCTGCCCGCGGCCTTCGCGGTCGCGATGGGGATCCTCATAGGCGCTGTGCGAAGCGGCCACCCACTGATCGCGCCACTTGCATTCGCAGGCGGCACATTTATTCTTCTCCAGGTCCTAAATCCGCTACACCGCGCGGTTAGTACAAACCTGGGTGACCGCACCGCAGCGTGGCTCTATGATCGCCTAACGGAAGCGTGTATTCGGCCGCCTGGCATTGGGCATCTGGAAGACCCGTCCCTCACCACAGACCTTACGATCGCGCGGGATTTCGATCTCGGGATGACCGGTCCGCCACTCTCCATCGCAATGGATTTCATTGCCAGCGGCATGATCACGATGGTCACGGGGCTCGCTTCAGCCGTCATTGTTGCAGCCTATCATTGGTGGGCCGGCGTCATCCTCGCAGGCGCGTGGCTTGCGACCCATTACCTTCTGCGTGAAAGCGGCGTTTGGTACGACCGCAACACACCCGAAGTACGAGGAGCGCAGCGGGACGCCGAGTACGGTTACCGCCTGGCGGTTGATCCACCGGCGAGCAAGGAGTTGCGCCTGTTTGGTCTGGCGGCCTGGACGTTAGATCGGTTTGTCCGGCGCCGCACGCGATTACATGAGTTGCAGTATGCGGCCACGCGCATGAGGGAGCGTCCCTTGGCGGCCAGCATTTTGCTGGTACTTGCCGCGAACGTAGTAGTTTTCTGGTCCATTTCGAGCGCCGCAGCCGCGCATCAAATCAGTCTTGGGCAGGCAGTGACGTTTCTGCAAAGCGCTGTTGGAGTTTCGGCAATCGCGTTTGGCGGCTTGAATTGGGCCCTGGACGGAGCAGCCGCGCCGGTGGCGGCGGTCCTGCGCTTGCGAGAGACGACGCAGCAGGTGGGCCAGCTTCCCATGGGCAAACAAGCCGCAACCGCCAAACCCGCTCGCGAGATCCGTCTGCGGGATGTAACGTTCGCTTATCCGGGCGGTGCTCCAGTCTTGGAACATTTCGATTTGACGATTCCTGCCGGGACATCGCTCGCGATCGTCGGCCAGAATGGCGCAGGGAAAACGACGCTCGCGAAATTGCTCTGCCGCCTATATGACCCGCAGGAGGGCAGGATTGAAATTGATGGAGATGATCTCGGCAACTTTGATGTGGATTCCTGGCGCTCCCGCATTACCGCGGTTTTCCAGGACTTCATCCGTTTCGAATTACCGCTGCGTGATAATGTGGCGCCCCGGGGCGCGCCGGACTGCCTGATCCACGAAGCACTCGAAGCTGCTGGTGCAAAGAATTTCGCCTCTTTGGACACCGTGCTCTCCAAAGGCTATGCGGGCGGAACGGAGCTGTCGGGCGGTCAGTGGCAGCGCATTGCGCTGGCAAGAGCCTTGGTGGCGGTAAAGTTGGGCGTAGGTCTCGTGTTGCTCGATGAGCCCACGGCTCAATTGGATGTACGGGGCGAGGCCGAAATCTTCGAGCGCCTCCTCACGGCGACGCGACACTCCACCACTATTTTGATCTCGCACCGATTTTCCACCGTGCGCCATGCCGATCGCATCTGCGTACTCGAGCATGGAAGGGTGGTTGAACTCGGCACACACGACGAATTGATGGCGCTGGGCGGCCGCTATCGAACTATGTTCGACCTTCAGGCACAACGGTTCCAGGAAGCGGATGAGCAGGGAGCAGCGTATGAAGTCCTCTCTTAACGACGCACAAACTGGGACAAGTGTGCTCGAACCCCTGCCGCCGACGCTTTCCTCCATGTGGCGTCTGTGCAAACTGGGCTACCGGCACGAGCGGCGCCTCATGATCCTGGCTCTTGTCGTTTCGCAACTGGCGGCGTTGCCTGCGGCTTTGCTCGCACTCTGGCTGGCGTTGCTGGGCGAGGGCGTCGTTCAGCACCGTGACGGCCTTGTGCTCGGTGCGGCGTTGGGTATGGCCGTGAGCACCGCCGCGACTTGGTTCATGACGACCATCAGCACACGCGTGCAGCGGCGCTTCCGCGACAAGGTAACGATAGCGCTTGAAGCGCACGTGGCGCATTTGCAAGCATCGATCGTATCTGTCGCCCATCAGGAGCGGCCCGAGTCTCTGGATCGCCTTTCCATGCTGCGCAATCAGGTGTTCGTGCTCGATCACATGTACATGTCGCTGTTCACCACGCTCGGATGGCTGTTGCGCCTGGCAGCCACAATGGTGCTGCTCGCCTGGGTGCATCCGGCCCTGCTTCTTTTGTGTGTGTGCGCGTTACCCACGGCTATCGCCTCATTCTGGAGGCCAGACGTCGAGCGCAAGGCTCAGGAACGCGGGGCGCAGGCAGAGCGGCTCTCACGTCATCTGTTCAATCTTGCAACCACCGCGGCGTCCGGCAAGGAAGTACGTGTGATTGGCATCGGAGATCGGATTCTGCGTGACCGCCGGGCTGCATGGGAGCGCTGGTACGGACCAATCGTGAACGCTCGTTGGGGCACGGCTATATGGAATGCGCTGGCTTGGGCGCTTTTTGGCTGCGCCTATGCGGCAGCAGTCGTGTTTGTTGTCTGGCGGATTCATGCCTCGGCGGCACAGATCCTGCTGGTACTGGCGGCTGGCGCAGGCTTAGCCGCTTACGTACGAGCCGCCGTGGGTGAAATCGGATTTCTGCGGGGATTCTGGGCCGACGGTTCGCGACGCCTTGCGTGGCTGGAAGACTATGCCGCGAGACAGGCCGCGGCCGGCGACCTGCCGGCTCCGGCCGTGCTGCGCGAGGGGATTCGATTCGATCACGTTTCGTTTGCTTATCCCGGCACTTCGCGGCTGGCGCTCGAAGATATTTCACTCACCCTACCGCCCGGCGCCGTCGTCGCGATCGTCGGCGAGAATGGAGCCGGCAAGACAACACTGGTCAAGCTGCTCGCCAAGATGTATGAACCCTCATCGGGTACGATCCTTGTCGACGGCGTGCCTCTTTCGCGCATCGTGGCAATCGATTGGCGGGCACGGATGTCCGGCGCATTTCAAGATTTTTTCCGGTTCGAATTTCGTGCGCGGCAGACCATCGGTTTGGGCGATCTCGGCCGGATGGAAGATGAGCCGGCGGTAGCCGCCGCTGTCGACCGCGCAGATGCCAGCGACGTCGTTGCGCGTCTTAAGTTCGGACTCGACACGCAGTTGGGGTCGACATGGCCGAGCGGAGCCGACCTGTCATTTGGTCAATGGCAGAAACTCGCACTGGCGCGCGGATTCATGCGGGATGCCCCGCTGGTTTTGGTACTTGACGAACCGACTGCGGCCCTTGACGCAGAAACCGAGCATGCGCTATTCGAGCGCTATGCGGTCGCTGCGCATGGTCAGAAGAGTGCTAACGGCCGAATCACGGTGTTGGTCTCGCACCGGTTCTCCACGGTTCGGATGGCTGATCTGATTATCGTTTTAGACGGGGCTAGGCTTGTCGAGGTCGGCACTCACGAAGAGCTAATGGCCAACCGTGGTACATATTGCGAACTATACACCATTCAAGCCGCCACCTACCGATAACTCCCAGCTAGTGGTGAGGGACCGACAATCGGCGGCAATCGCCGAACAAACGTGCAACCCAGTTTCCCGCATTACTCCCGGATGACCGGCTAGCGGAAAATCGGGTGTCCCCTGTCGATGAACCGTGAGCGCTGCACTCCACCGGCAACCTCGATTTACTCGAACGCCGTCTCCGGACTGATGCAGCAATTCCATCACGTCCCCGCCGTCCTTGTGGCCCGCCAATGCCACATGCAACCGTGTCTGACCCCTTTCATCAATCTGCGCGATCCTCCTAACGGCTCAGGTAATCTTCGAAGAACGCCACCTTTGCCGGATCGCTGGCGAGCGGAACCGGAGCCGTTCGGTCACCCACTTCCATGACTTCGGGCTTTCCATTCACGGCTGGCCAGTCCGGCAGTCCGTTGCCGTTGGGATCCCCCGCGGCCACGAAATTAGCCCAGT
>JASHOO010000456.1 GCA_030041035.1 Bryobacteraceae bacterium
ATTTCGCGGATTATCAGAAAGTGCTGCGCAAGAAATGGAAGGAGATCGAAGTGCAGTCGCAAAGCGAGAGCAGGTTCGCCGGGCTGGGAGACGACGGGTATTTCGTAGTGCGGCTGGATGGCGCGGTGGTCAGCAGTCTGGAAGGGCTGCGGGATGCTGCGGTAGACTCGAACTAATGCAGCTTCGAAAGCTTTTCCCGCTAATTTTGTGTCTGGCCGGCGCGGCTGCGGGCGCGGAGATCCCGCGCCCTTCTCCGGATTTCGCCGTGAACCTGAACGATGGACGGCAGATTCACCTGAGCGAATACAAGGGCAAAGTGGTGGTGATGGCGTTCATCCTGACCTATTGCCAACACTGCCAGTTCACATCGCAGATTCTGACGAAGTTACAGCGGGACTACGGGCCGCAGGGACTGCAGGTGGTTGCCTCGGCCATCGAGGACATGGGCAAGATGGATGTTCCGGACTTCATCAAGAAGTTTCAACCCCCGTATCCGGTGGGATTCAACCCGCGCGAAGCTGCGGAGGACTATTTGCAGCATTCGGCGATGTTCCGGCTGCTGATGCCGCAGGTGGTGGTGATCGACCGCACGGGGACGATTCGGGCGCAGTTTGCGGGTGATGACAAATTCTTCGAGATCAGCAGCCAGGAGAGGAATTTCCGTGGGCTCCTCGAGCCGCTGCTCAAGGAAAGGCCGGCACACACCGTAGCCCCAGGGAAGCAGTAGGACGGGTCAGACTCGATCGCCTACCAAACCATACACCAGCAGCAGGAGAACGGTCAGAGCGACCAGCGCATAGAGGCGGTCTCGCTGGCGGGCGAAGGCGTAAATCAGATAGGCGACGCGCGCCACGGGCGTGGCGATCAGCAGCAACAAGCCGAGCTGGATGATGCCTCGGCCGCGAGGCGCGAAGGCATCGGCCAATATGCCGCGGACGGTGCGCAGGTCATAGGGCTCACCGCGAAAAGCGTGATACGAGGGCATTTCCATGCCGTGACGAGCCAGATAAACGATCGCGCCAATGAAGACGATGGCGCCGGAAAGCACAACGCCGGCGCGCAGAAGGTTGCCGACGACGATGTCCATCTTCTCGACAGCGAGATCGTTCGATTCCGGTGTCACGTTAAAGCCTCCCGGTGAGACTGTTGTAGATCATTTCCAGCGCCAGAATGGAAATGGCCGCGCTGAAGATCCTGCGCAGCACTGGTGTTCGGGCGGTGGTCAGAAATCTGGCCCCCAAAGCAGATCCCGCCAGCACGCCGAGCGTGACCGGCATGGCCAGGCCGGGATCAATGTAGCCCCGGCTGAGGTAAATGCCGGCGCTGGCCGCGGCGGTAACGCCGATCATGAAGTTGCTGGTGGCGGTCGAGACCTTGAAGGGAATGCCCATGATCTGGTCCATGGCAATCACTTTGATCGCGCCCGAACCAATGCCGAGCAGGCCCGAAAGTGTTCCGGCAACGGCCATCAATCCGAAGCCCTGGGGGACCGAACGCACGTGGTACTTCACAGGCCCTTCCTCACCCGGGTAGGTTCCTTCCATTTTCAAGCGAACGGCGAGGCGGTCAGATGAGTGGAGTGACAGCGACTGCTCGGACTTCATCGAGATAGCCTGATAAGCGGAATAGAGCAAGACCAACCCGAAAATCACGCCAATGGCCGAGACAGGCAGGCGGGTGGCCAGGAAGGCACCGATGAGGGCGCCGGCACTGGTAGCCATTTCGAGAAAGATCCCGATGCGAACGTTCGAGAAGCCCTCTTTGACGTAAGCGGCCGCGGCGCCTGATGATGTGGCGATCACGGAAACAAGTGATGCGCCGACGGCGTAGCGGACATCCACACCCAGCGCCAAAGCCAGCAAAGGCACGATCACCACACCACCACCGAGACCGGTGATGGAGCCAAGGAACCCTGCAAGGAACGAGCCGAAGGCGATGACGCCTGTGAACTGGAGGATATTCACGCTAGTTTCCGAAGCTCATTCACGGCAGATTCCGCGTTTGCTCTGGCGGATGAACGCCACCAGATGAGCGGTTTCGGGCGTGGCGGCCTCGCTCTCGATGCGCCGCAACGCGTCCTCCAGCTTGAGCCCCGAGCGGTACAGCAGCCGATACGCGGCTTTGAGAGCGGCGATCTGCGGCGCCTGAAAGCCGGCGCGCTTGAGCCCGACCAGGTTCAAGCCTTTGGCCTCGACGTTGAATCCGGAGTAGAGAAAGAACGGCGGAACGTCGCTATTGACGCGAGTGTTGCCGCCGATCATAGCGAGGCGGCCGATTTTGGAGAACTGGTGGATCACCACACCGCCGGAGATGAACGCCTGATCCTCGACCTCGACGTAGCCGGCGACCAGCGCGCAACTACAGATCACGGCGTTATGGCCAATTTTACAATTGTGCGCGATGTGGCCCGAGGTCATGATGTAATTCCCATCACCGATCTCGGTCGCCGACTCGGGTTCGGTGCCTCGGGAGATGGTGTAGTGCTCGCGAATGACGTTGTCGTTCCCGATGCGGAGGTAGCTGCGCTCGCCGGTGAAGTTCTTGTCGAGGGGATCGGTGCCCAGCACGGTACCGGCCGAAACCGCGTTGCGCTCACCCAGGGTGGTCCAGCGCTTCACATACACGTACGGTTCCAGGACGCAATCACGGCCGATGGCGACGTCGGATTCGATGACGCAAAACTCGCCTATGAGGGCACCGGGTCCGATCACGGCGGCGGGATGGACGCGCGCAGTGGGAGCGAGGCAGGCGGAAGGATCGACAGGCATGGAACCGCTATTTCACAAGCGGAGGGTCATACAATCGGATAGCCGCGAATCAGCATGAAGGTGCGCCGCCAGCGCGTCTTGGTGAAAAAGTGCTCGGCCAGATCGATGAAGTGGCCGGTGGTGAAATCCACCAGATCCTGGGTGGAGGCATCGTACGACCAGTAAATGAGAAGCGGCTTGCCCTTGATGTTCTCCGCGGGCACGAAACCCCAGTAGCGGCTGTCGGCGGAATTGTCGCGGTTGTCGCCCATGGCGAAATAGTATCCGGGCGGGACGACCACTTCGCCGTTCACCACATGGTGGTCCAGCATGTCCTCCGCCGCCGGCGGGAGCGGAAAGTCAGCAGAGGCGGTGGGAAAGTTGTCGCGATAGGCATTGAGGTAATGCGTCTTGTGAACCACGTAAGGCTCGTCGAGCTTCCGGCCATTCAAAAAGACCTGCTTGTTGACGAGGTGGATGCGGTCACCGGGCACGCCGATCACGCGTTTCACATAGTCTTCCTTGATGTTTAACGGATAGCGGAAGACGATGATGTCGCCGCGCTTGACCGGATCGTAGGGCAGCAGATGACGGGAGATCGAGCCGCCGGGCGCATAGGCGAGGCGATCGACGATCACGTGATCGCCGATGAGCAGATTATCTTCCATCGAGGATGTCGGGATGACTTCCGGCTGGGCAATCATGCTGGTGGCGAAAACCAGAATAATGAAGTTAAATACCCACTCGGCGATGCCGTGAGACATAGTGCCTGCCGCAACGCGGCTAGGCTTGGCGGGTTCCGCCGCGGGCCTAGGCAAACCCGGCTTCCTGGCTTTCTTCGTTTTCGTGGGCACTTCTTCTTTTATACCGCACGCCGGACACCGCGCTACAGTGTTAGAGATGCGCGTCAGGGAATTAGCGGAATCACTGGGAGCGACGTTCGAGGGCGACGGCGAAAAAGAACTGACCGGAGTGCAGTCGCTCGAGTCGGCGGGAGCCGAGGATCTATCGTTCGTTTCCAGCATGAAGATGTTGGGGCAGGCGGAGCAATCGGCGGCGGGGTGTTTGATCGTGCCGCTCGAGTATCCGGAAGGGCGGACGCTGATCCGGTCAGGCGCGCCGCGCACTTCGTTTGCACGGGCTGTGAGCCGTCTCGTACCGGAGCCGGCGCGGAGGCCGGGAACTCACGCGACGGCGGTGGTCAGCACGGAAGCCGAAATCGGCGAGGGTGTGGAGATCGGCCCACACGTGGTGATCGGGGAAGGCTCGCGCATTGAGGGCTATTGCCGTATCGGACCTGGGTGCTCGATCGGGCGGCGCGTGCAGATCGGCCACGACAGCATTCTGCACGCGCACGTGACGGTTTACGACGATGTGGACATCGGCAATCACGCCATCCTGCACGCGGGCTGCGTGATCGGCGCGGACGGGTTCGGGTTTGTGTTAGACGGCGAGCGTTACCAGAAATTTCCGCAGATCGGGCGCGTGGAGATCGGCGATTTCGTTGAGATTGGGGCGAATTCGTGTGTGGATCGGGCGGCGCTGGGAACGACGCACATCGGCGAAGGTACGAAGCTCGATAACATGGTTCACGTGGGGCACAACTGCCGCATTGGCAAACATGTGGTGGTGGCGGCGCAGACGGGATTTTCGGGCGGCGTGGTGGTGGATGACTACGCGGTGATCGGCGGGCAGGTGGGAATCGGCGACAAGGCGCGCATCGAAGCGCACGCCGTGCTGGGGTCGGGCTGCGGAATTCTGACTTCGAAGATCGTGCGCGCGGGGCAAGTGGTGTGGGGAACGCCGGCGCGGCCGCTCAAGCAGCACCTGGAGCAACTGGCCAATCTGGCGCGGCTTCCGGAGATGCGGGGCGAACTGGCGGACCTGAAGCGCCGCGTAGCAGAACTCGATAAAGACAACTCGTGATGCTGGTCGTGGTAGGCGGTCACACGCGGAATATCGGCAAGACCTCGGTGGTTGCAGGCCTGATCGCAGCGCTGCCTGAATTTCACTGGACCGCCATCAAGATCACGCAATACGGCCACGACGTCTGCTCGACCGATGGCGAACCGTGCGCATGCGCGTCGACCGACCCGGCTCATCCTTTCGCGATCTCGGAAGAGACGGACCGCTACTCCGGCACGGATACCGGCCGTTTCCTGGCGGCGGGAGCGCGGCGCGCCTACTGGGTGCGCACGGCCGCGGGAGAACTGGGCCATGCCCTGCCGGCTCTGCGGGGAATCCTCGAAACGAGCGCACATGTAATCGCCGAATCGAACAGCATCCTGCAGTTCTCGAAACCCGACCTCTATCTGGTTGTGCTGGATTTTGCGGCGCGAGACTTCAAATCAACCAGCCGGCATCACCTGGACCGGGCCGACGCGCTGGTCGTAATCGACCGCGGGTTACGGCGTCCCGAATGGCGGGGCGTGTCAGCAAGGCTGTGGGAATCGAAACCGCGTTTCCGCGTGCGGCCGCCTCAATGGGTGACCGAAGCCATGGCCGCGCTGGTCCGAGGACGGCTCAATTCCTCGACGACGTCCTCAGGAGATGCGCCGCGGGCCGGCACGGGGCCGGCTGCGGACACAAGGTAGGCCCGTGCCGCTCGGACGCCATCGGAAAGAATCTGATCCGCGTGTGCAATTTCGGCATGCATTCGGCGCAACTGCTCCTGGATACGGGCATCTTGCGGCGTAATGAGATCGAGGTAGGAAGTCAGCGCTTCGAGGGCGCTGAGCGGTTGCCGCATCTGGTGAGCAAAATCAGCGAGCACATCAACGGAGTGCGCTTGAGCCACAACGGGCCTCCAATCGAATCGTACAGGGGAGGTTTTTCTTTGAACCTGAGTTCGGAGTTCCGGGAACTGATTATAGCGCAGACGCTGCGTGAGGCAAGAGAATTTTTTGAGCTGTGTTTGCCGGGAGTTGCGAAGACGCTCGCGAGGCACAAGCGGTCGGTTTTCCCAAAACCGTGTTGCGCCGCACGGACCGGTCGTGGGATTTGGATCGGAAGATTTAACACTTCCAAACTACGCTACGCACGGGTTCGCAACCGCGCCCACTTGACTGGTGCCGGCCGGTGCGGAGCCGCGCCGCGTTTGAGAAACCGTCCGCGCAATATCGCGGAGCCCGGATCGCGAGGTCACCGATCTCGCAGCGGGTAGTTATCCATAGTTAACAGACCGTTAGTTAGTAGATGCTGCTAAACCACTTAGAGTATTAACTTATGAGAGACCGGCCCGTATAATATCCTGCGTGGACGAGAAGTACCATAACTCCAATTTTATTCAACATCGTAAGGACCGCACAGGCGTGCGTTTGCAGCGTGCTCAATGGAACTTGCTGCCGCTCATGATAGCGGTCTGTGGATGGTGCACAACCTTATTATTGTGCCGGATCATGCTTTCCCGCGAAACGGTGCAGGTGGTGGAGACCGCAGCCTTAGTCACTCGCAACATTCAAAGTAAAATCACCTCCAGCATCAGCACGCAGGTGGCGCCTCTGGACGCATTGGTGGCGCGATGGGGCGCGGACCCCGATCCCTGGCAACCCGAGTGGGAATCCGAAGCGAAGCAGTTACACCAAAGGTATCCGGAGCTGGAGTCCATCAACCTGGTGGATGCGTCTTACGCCGTGCGGTGGGGTGTCCCGGCGATGCAGCTTCAGCCGGATGAGATACGGCCTGCCATCGAGGCGGCGCGGAAGGCGCGCCAAACTACGGTCGTGCCTACGGCCGACTCCGCGAAGTCACTCCTGGTGCTGATTCCGATGTTCCGGCACGGTCAGTTCGACGGATGCGTAATCGCGCCGCTGCGCACGGGACACTGGCTCAATTCGATCATTAACACCGAAATCCCGAAAGGTTACGCCGCCTCGATCTCAGACCGCGATGAAAGTATCTACGATCACGCCGTAGTGGGCGGCCCGGCGGCTACGCCATACCTTTCCGAGGGGCGCCTGGATTTTTACGGCATGCCCTGGGTGGTACGCGTATGGCCCACGCCGGATACCTGGACGCAATCGCGTCAGATTCTGTTCGCCCTCAGCCTGCTTATCGGCCTGCTCATGTATACGAGCGGGGCTCTGGCGGTGGTGGCGCGGCGCAAAACGCGCGACGTGGAGCGGGCCAGGTTCCAGATGACGGTGCAACAGGAAAATCTGCGCCAGGCCAACGAGCGTCAGCAGGCCGTCATCCAATCCTCACCGTTCGCGATCATTTCATTGGACACAGCGGGCAAAGTGAAGAGCTGGAACCCGGCGGCCGAGTGCGTCTTCGGCTGGACCGCGGCAGAGGTGCTGGATCAAGTCCCGTTCTGCATCGACGCCCAACAGACGGAGGAATTCCGGGACGAGGTGCGGCGCACTGCGGCTGGCGAGCTGATCAGCGGCATGGAACGCCGGCGCCGGCGAAAAGACGGCAGCACGGTTGACGTGGCCATCTGGACGGCTCCTCTGCGCGATGCCGATGGATCGGTTTCCGCCATCATCATGGCGATCGCCGATATCAGCGAGCGCAAGAAACTGGAAGAGCAGCTCCGCCACTCGCAAAAGATGGAAGCGGTGGGGCGCCTGGCA
The DNA here is from genome assembly GCA_030041035.1 of Bryobacteraceae bacterium. GTDB lineage: Bacteria > Acidobacteriota > Terriglobia > Bryobacterales > Bryobacteraceae > QHXW01. The sequence goes on from JASHOO010000456.1 coordinate 7,322, forward strand.
GGCGGAGTAGCGCACGACTTCAACAACCTGCTGACGGTCATCAACGGTTACGGGCACATGCTGGTGGAGGCGCTGCGGCCCGGCGACCGCCTGCACTCCCACGCCGAGCAGATCGTAAAGGCCGGCAATCAGGCTGCGGCGCTGACCACACAGTTGCTGGCGTTCAGCCGCCGCCAGATGATCCAGCCTAAACCGGTGGATCTGAATCACGTCATCACCAACCTCGAGAAGATGTTGCGGCGAGTGATGGGCGAGGATATCGCGCTCTACACGCTGCTCAGTGCTGACCTCGCGCCCATCAAGGCCGACGCCAATCAGATGGAACAGGTGCTCATTAATCTGGTGGCGAACGCGCGCGACGCCATGCCTCGCGGCGGAGCCCTGACCATCGCCACCAAGAACATCACCTTTGACGAACATGTGCGATGCGAGGGCAGTGAGCTGCCGCCGGGGTCGTACGTCGAGATGGCAGTTTCCGACACCGGCGAGGGTATGGACACAGACACCAGAAGCCATCTATTCGAGCCCTTTTTCACCACCAAGGAACGCGGCAAGGGCACTGGGCTGGGACTTTCCAGTGTCTACGGCAGCGTGCGGCAAAACGGAGGCGGCATCGTAGTGTGGAGCGAGCGTGGCAGCGGCGCAACGTTCCGCATCTACCTGCCGCAACTCCGTGAGCCGGCCGCGGTCGAGAAACCCGAAGTCGCCCGCAACGGCAACGGCTGTGGCACCGAGACCATCCTGCTCGTGGAGGATGAGGCCCCGCTGCGGCGCATGTTGGAGGAATCGCTCGCCCACGCCGGCTACCGCGTGCTGGAAGCCAGCGATGGCACCGACGCCATCCGCAGATTCGAGAAACAGGCTGGCTCCATCGATCTTCTGCTGACCGACGTCGTCATGCCGCTGGTCAACGGGCGGCAGTTAGCGCAGCGCATGACTTCCGCCGGCCCGCAAATGCGCGT
>JASHOO010000050.1 GCA_030041035.1 Bryobacteraceae bacterium
GGCTGCCCACTCGTTCGAAAATATCGCGGCATATTTTCCTATGGTTCCTGCGGCGCTTTCGTCGGACGGGAGAGAAGCGCGCCGATATTGGGGAACTCTTGCCACCGCCAATTACTTCGATGTTATTCGTCCTGGTTTTGCTAGGGGCCGTGGATTCGACCCGTTACGCGACGACACACCAGGCTCGCCACCCGTCATTGTCCTCAGTCATCACCTCTGGCAATCGCGATTTGGAGCCGATCCCGCGCTGGTGGGAAGAACAATAGTCATGAGCGGGCGTAGCGCGACGGTGATCGGCATCACCCCGCCGGGTTTCCGCGGCATCGAAGTCGCGATGGTCTCCGACTTCTGGATTCCATTATCCATGCGCAGCCTCGTGCTACCGATGCTGCCCACGAATAGGGTAGATCTATTCGCGGATCGAGACGCGAAGTGGCTGTTCGTTGCCGGCCGCCTGGCCCAAAACGCAACCGTCGAACAGGCTAATGCCGAAGCCAGAGTCATCGCCAATCGGTTGGCTGCCTCTTACCCGGACACGAACAAAGAACGTGGGTTCCACGTTGAAAGAGCCGGACAGCTAGTGGCGCCGGTCAGGCGCGCGATGCTTGTATTCTTTGTGCTTCTTATCATTATTTGCAGCCTCGTGCTCTTGACAGCCTGTGCCAACATTGCAAATCTTCTGCTAGCGCGAGCGACTGCACGGCAAAAGGAAATGGCGACGCGTCGCGCCGTCGGTGCCGGCTCCGGGCGCCTGATCCGTCAACTGCTAACCGAGAGCATTCTCCTGTCGCTAGCTGGCGGTGCACTCGGGTTTGCTATCGCCCAGCAGGGGGCTCGCTATTTTGGCCATCTGCGTCTTCCTGTTTCCTTGCCGGTCGATTTTTCGGTTTCACTCGATTACCGCGTGCTGGCCGCCTGCACGATCATTTCGTTTGTTACAGGTCTCATCTTTGGCCTGGCTCCCGCTCTGTATGCTGTCCGGCAGAATCTGGTGTCCGGCCTCAAAGATGAGGTTGCGCAAATCGGCCGCCATCGTTGGTGGCACCCGCGCTCTTTGCTGATGATCAGCCAAGTCGCGATTTGTGCGGTGCTCCTGATCTGTTCCGGGCTCTTTCTCCGCACGCTCAGTCAGGCGCGGTCGGCAAATACTGGAATGGCCTATCGAAATCTGGTTCTTATCAGTTTCGATGGGGCGGGCACTCCCGACGAGATCCTGCGTCAGGTGCGCGGTGAGCCTGGGGTCGAATCAGCCGCGATAACCACGGCCGTGCCGCTAAGCTTAGCCGGAGTTTCCGGCCGGATCACTCCCGAGGCCGCGCTGGATCAGAAGGACGCAGGCGTGGATAGCGACATCTATCATGTCTCCCCGCGGTTCTTTGACACTTTGGGCATCCGCTTCCTTGCCGGTGAAGACTTTCGGCTGGATGAACCCGACGTTGCGATCCTGAATCGAGCAGCGGCCGAACGGCTTTTTCCGGCAGGTACTGCTGTTAGCAGGCGCGTCCAGACGGCTGACCGGCATGTGCTCCGCGTCATAGGCGTTGTGGCCAATGCCAAGTCGCGCATGATCGTGGAAGAGCCGCGGCCCTGCATCTACAGGCCGTTCCGTATCGAAGAATCTCGCTCGATCAGCGGCGTGACACTGCTGGCGCGTGTTCATGGAAAACCGGCCTTGTTAGTCCCGCAACTTACCGATGCCGTGCGCAAAGCCGAGCCTGGTGTATCTCTCTTCGAAGTTCGCACCATGGACGAGCACATCCAAGACGCTCTGTTGCTGCAGCGCGCGGGTGCCTTTCTTTTCGGACTTGCCGGCGTTACTGGGATTCTTATTGCCGGGGCAGGCCTGTACGGCCTTATCAGCTTTGTGGTCTCGCGCCAGACTAAAGAGATCGGGATTCGGATGGCGCTAGGCGCGCACCCCGGTCAGATTCTCACAGCTGTCTTGTGGAAGGGATTGAAACCGGCTGTCGCCGGAGCGGCGCTCGGGCTCTTAATCGCAAGCATGCTGAGCCGGGGAATCGCGAGTCTTTTGTACGGAATCAAGCCCACCGATACGCTGACTTTCCTGTCCGTGACGCTGTTCCTGTTCGTAACCGCTGTTGCCGCATGTGCCGTACCGGCGTTACGCGCCGCCAATGTGTCCCCCAACCTGAGCATCCGGTCAGAATGAACGCGTGCTGTGAGAACCCCGAGGACTTGGGTTCGCTCGGAACGGCAACGGACTCTGGGCGCATTTCCACGAAGTCCGCCCGAGACAACTCGTATTCCGTTGCCGGACAACTCAACCGCGGTGGCCCGGAGGAGTGTGATCTTTGGCCGTGGCTTTCTCTTTTCCGAACATCTACTTACGTGCCTTGTGCAGTTTCTAGGCAAGGCTTCGGGCCGCCAAACCTTGAGCCGCCTCCCAACTGATATCTGCACAGTTGACGGCAGAATTTGGCCGATGGCGTCCATTTTTTTGCTCAATTTTTGCCGGGCGGTGGTCTAATAGACAATCGAGCTTATGGAGATCACGGTGCTGTTGCAACGCGTCCACGCCGGTGATCAGGAGGCGCTCAACACAGTCATTCCGCTGGTTTACAACGAGCTAAAGAAATTGGCTGCGGCCCACTTACGCCGGGAAGGCAATGCGCGCCCGCTCGAAACTACCGCGCTCGTCCACGAAGCGTTTCTGCGTTTGGTCAATCGCGAGCATCCCTCGTATGAGAGCCGCGCTCACTTTTATGGAATTGCCTCCAGGCTCATGCGCCAGGTGCTGGTGGATTTGGCCCGTGCCAGGTCCAGGGAAAAGCGGAGCGCGATGCAAGAAGTGCCGATAACCGAGGTTTCGGATCTAGGCCCCCAGCCCGATGAATCGCTGTTGCTCATAGATGACGCGTTGACACGGCTGGCCCGTACGGATCCGCTCCAGGGACAGTTGATTGAAATGCGCTTTTTCGGCGGCATGACGGCGGAGGAATCGGCGGCTGTGTTGTCCATGTCGGTACATGTCGTTCGCCATGAGTTGCGTCTGGCGCAAGCGTGGTTGCATAGAGAAATGGCTCGATGAACGCGCGCGTCAGGGAGTTATTCCACGAATTGTCGGATCTCGATCCTGAGGCCCGTGCGCGGTATTTCGCCGAGCATGAAATCGATCATGAGACGCGCTCTGAGGTAGAGGAATTATTGGCCTTCGATTCTGGTGCAAGCACAGTATTGGAACGGGACATCGCCGCCGCAGCCAGCCGCGCGCTTCCACAGCTTGAGGGCAAGGGATGGCGCTGCGGACCCTACCGTTTGCTCGAGCTGATCGGACGCGGAGGCATGGGGGCGGTCTACATGGCCGAGCGTGCCGATGGCGAAGTGAAGCAAAAAGTCGCGGTAAAGCTGCTTCCGCCCGGCGCCGGTGATCCCCTGCGTGAGCGCTTCCTGCAAGAGCGACAGATTCTGGCTTCCCTGGTACATCCCAATATTGCCCGCATGCTGGATGCCGGCCACGTCGATAACGGCCAGCCGTTTCTGGCCATGGAATACGTGCAAGGCAAGCCAATCGACCTGTTTGCCGAGGGATTCAGCACGCGCCAGAAAATCGCGCTCTTTCTCAAAGTATGCAATGCGGTCGGCTACTTGCACAGGAACCTGATCGTGCACCGCGATCTCAAGCCGAGCAATATCCTGGTGACGACGGACGGAGAGCCGAGGCTGCTGGACTTCGGTATTGCCAAGATTCTCGATCTGTCAACTGATGCCACGTTAACCAACATGCGCATGATGACGCCCGATTATGCCAGCCCGGAGCAGGTAATGGGCGGCCCGATCAGCACAGCCACGGACATCTACTCGCTGGGCGCCCTGCTCTACCATTTGCTGACCGGCAAACCCGCTCACGAATTCACTGATCACTCAGCGCAGGCCATCGCCAGCGTCGTGGTGGGGCGCGAAGTGACTCGGCCGAGCAAATGGGCAGCTGATCTGAGGGGCGATCTCGATTCTATTCTGTTGAAGGCTCTGCGCAAAGATCCTCAGGAGCGCTATGCGACGGTGGAACAATTCGCCGAGGATTTGCAAGCGTTTCTGGAGTCGCGCACGGTGCGGGCGCGATCGGGCAACGCCTGGTATCGCACGCGCAAATTTGTGCGGCGCTACTGGATACCGGTGAGTGCCGCGGCGGTGGTGTTCGCGAGTCTTTCGGTGGGCTTGTACGTTGCGAACCGGGAGACGGAGCGAGCGATCGCCGCCGAGGCGAAGGCGCGTCTGGAGCGGGATCACGCCACGGCCGCCGAGCAAGCGACAGGCCGGGAGCGCGATCGGGCTCTAAACGCCGAGCAAGCCGCAACTCAGGAACGTAACAAGTCGGTCACGGCCGAGGCTAGGGCCGTTGAGGAGCGAAACCGGGCGCTGGCGGAGAAGCGCCGCGCGGACGATGAGGCCGCAACCGCAAAGGCGGTCAGCGACTTTTTGCAAGGCGATCTACTGGCGCAAGCCAGCGCGACGACGCAGGCCCGGCCCAACATAAAGCCGGATCCTGACCTCAAGGTGCGAACAGCACTGGACAGGGCCGCGGCCCGCATACCGGGGAAGTTCGACAAACAGCCGCTGGTCGAGGCCGCTATTCGTCAGACGATCGGGAATACCTACAGGGATCTGGGGCTGTTTCCCGAAGCCCAGCCGCACTTGGAACGGGCAGTCGAACTACGCACCAAAGTGCAGGGACAGGAGCACCAGGACACACTGACCGCCATGAGCGACTTGGCGGGCCTCGAATTAGACCAGGGTAAGTACGCAGCAGCACTGGCGCTCCACACGAGAGTTCTCCAGTCCAGGCGTCGCATGCTCGGCCTGGAACATCCCGCTACCCTGATGAGCCTGGAAAGTGTGGCAACTGCATACGAGATGCAAGGCCAGTGGTCCCAAGCAGAGGCCATTCAGTCGCAAGCCCTGGAAATCTCGCGTCGCGTGCTCGGCGAGGAGCACTCCGATACATTACAGGCCATGGTGAGCCTGGCGAACATTCATATCAGAGAAAACCAATTCCCTCAAGCTGAGGCGCTCGACGCTAAAGCTGTGGAGATCCTCACCCGCCTGCGGGGTGGAGAGCACCCCGAAACACTGGCAGCGATGAATACCCTGGCGCAAGTCTACTACTCGGAACGGAAGTACTCCCAGGCCGAAATGCTCCAGTCCAAGACCTTGGAAATCAGACGTCGGGTCTTGGGAGAGGAGCATAAGGACAGCTTGGAAAGTATGAATAACCTCGCCGTGATTTACATGGCGGAAGGCAAATACCGGGAGACAGAGGCGCTTCACGCCAGGACCTTCGAGATCAAACGCAGGGTCTTGGGGGCGGAACATCCCGAAACGCTGATCAGTATGAATAATCTGGGAGCGACATACGAAGCAGAAGGTAAGTACGCCGAGGCCGAGGAGACACTTTCGAAAAACCTGGAGATCAAGCGGCGCGTTCTGGGTCCGGAGCATCCCTCGGGTCTCGGTACTATGTACCACCTGGCTCATGTATATGGCGAAGAGCGCAAATACCCAGAAGCCAATGCTCTTTATACAAAGCTATTGGAAATTCTGCGGCGCAAGCTGGGTCCAAGACATCACAACACTCTGGATACGATGGCTTCATTCGGCGAGCTCGAGGTTCAGGAGGGCGACTATAGTGAAGCCGAACCGCTGCTTCGGCAGACGTGGAACGGCTTGAAAGAGACAAGCCCGGACTATTGGAGAACCTATTACATCCAGAGTCTACTGGGGGTTGTTCTAATGCGTCAGAAGCAGTATGCGGATGCGGAGCCGTTACTGCTCTCGGGCTATGATGGTCTCGTCCGCCGGAGAGACGCGATTCCGCTGCTCAGCCGATCCAATCTGATCGACGCTGGCGGTTGGATTGTTCAGCTCTACTCCGCGTGGGGTCAGCCGGAAAAGGCTTCCCAATGGAAATCTAAACTCGAGACCGAGAAAACAAACGCCATTGGAGCCCTCCGCAGATAAAGCCGACTTCGGACTGGTCCTCGTCTGATGGACCTCTGTACAGAAATGCGGGAAAGGAGGGTCAAAATAGTGACCGAGTGGCTCGATGGTGAAAGCGCAGCTGTTTCCAGGCAGACACCTTCGCCATGGCCAGATGCCATCAGATGAGTGCAGATGCTGGTGTTCTGGACAAATCTGCGTTCCTAATTAAGTAACAGACAGGGCCGTGATGTATTGACTGCCTCACAGAGCCCGCACAGACTTCGTCTGAAGCACGCTTGCTAGCGATTGAGTGCTTGAATCGCCGGTTGAAGCCACGAGTAGAAGAACCTATTCACGGAAGGGAACTGGGTCGCCAAGAGACTGAAGAGGGGCAACGCCACAAAACTG
>JASHOO010000457.1 GCA_030041035.1 Bryobacteraceae bacterium
TCTGCCGCCGGAAAGTCTTGCCGAGCGATCCGGAGACGAAGATAGGACATTCGCAGCGGGTCCAACCCTTTTTGCGTTCCTCGTATTCGGAGGTGCGCAGCTCCTCGAGATGACCGCCTCTGCAGCCCCTCCGATGACGGCGATAGAGAGCAAGCGGCATGCCTAATTCTACGACAGGTTGTCCGATATTGCCCGAAAAAAAGTAAATCCACTCTAAGCCATTGATTCTATTGTGGCGGAGAGAGAGGGATTCGAACCCTCGATAGAGTTTCCCCTATACACGCTTTCCAAGCGTGCGCCTTCAACCACTCGGCCATCTCTCCGGGTCGCTCGATGCCTTGCTGCCAGTATAACAACCGTTACTGATTGATGACCGTTCCGTCGCGCTTGCGGATCTCACCCCATCCGCCGTTCAGACGCTTCCGCTCTTCGCTCTCAAAGCTTCCGTAGGGGTACTTCGCGGCAAGCTTTTCGTCGATCTCGATCCCCCAGCCGGGCGCCTCGTTCACGTAGAGATAGCCGTTCTTCATCGCCGGGCAGCCGCGAAAGACTTCCTGCAAGCGGTCGTTGAAGGCCGAATATTCCTGGATGCCGAAATTAGGGCAAACCAGATCCAGCGTGGCGTTGGCGGCGTGTCCGATGGGCGAAACGTCCCCGGGCCCGTGCCATGCCGTACGCACGCCGAACATTTCGGCGAATCCCGCAATCTTGCGGCAGGGTGTGATGCCGCCGGCTTGCGAAACGTGAATGCGGATGAAGTCGATGAGCCGGTCGCGAATCAGCGGCGTCCACTCGTGCGGGCTGTTAAACAGCTCCCCCATGGCGATGGGCGTCGAGCACTGCTGACGGATCTGGCGAAAATATTCAATGTTCTCCGGCGATAACGGATCTTCCATGAAGAACATCTTGAACGGTTCGGCGTCCTTCACTAACTGCACGGCGAGGTTAGGATTGTAGCGCTCGTGCATGTCGTGCAGCAGCTCGACTTCCCAGCCGAGTTCCTTACGCGCAGCCTCGAACAACTGCATCGCCCGTCGCGCCGCAGGCCGCGATTCGAAAACCGGCCCGCTGTGCAGCGCTTCGATCTTCACCTCTCCGCGCCGCGATCCGTATCCCGCCATTCCCGGCACACCCACTTGCACGCGCACGTGACGAAAGCCCTGCGCCATGAACTTGCGTGCGTTGTCGATGACCTCCGGAATCTCGGCTCCATCGGCGTGCGTGTAGCAATCCACGGCCTCGCGGCACTTGCCGCCCAACACCTCATACACCGGCATCCCTGCCTGCCGCGCTTTGATATCCCAAAGCGCCTGGTCCACGCCGCTGATGGCGTTATTGAGTACGGGCCCGTTGCGCCAGTACGAGCTGTTGTAGCAGGCCTGCCACGTGTCTTCGATGCGGTCGGCCGGCTTGCCGGTCAGGAACGGCCGAAGATATTTCTCCACAGCCGCGTTCACCAGCTCGGCGCGCTGCGTAAACGTTGCGCAGCCGTAGCCGTAAAGGCCGTCCTGATCGGTCGTGATCTTGACCACGCTGAGCCGCAATCCGGCCGGTGCGGTGGCAATCACGGAGATATCGCGAATCTTGGGCGAGACCATCCCGCGCGCGGGACCCGTCTCGTTTGTCTGGCCGCGCAGCCGGCGAGCCGCCAACATGCCTCCGCCGGCCAGCGTCTTGAGGAGTGTTCTTCGCAGCATCGAAGCCTACTTCTTCTCGGTTTCTTCGATCATGCTCTTCAGCCGGTCCATCTCGCGCCGAATCTTGCGCTCACGGACAGTCAACATCAAAACATAGCCCACCAGGATCACCCAAGCGGCAATGAAGCCCCAAATCAGACCCTGGAAGTTGCGTTGCAAGCGTCCGATCTCCTCGCGAATCGGATCAAACTCTGCTTGCAACAGCAGACCCAGGACCGGTGTCAGCGAATGAAGATCCATGTTCGTCCTTTCGGCTATATGGCGTGCACGGTGCGCCGCAGGTAGTCGATCTCGCGCTGCGTCTCCTCCTGCCGCAGCCGGATCATCGTCAGTGCCGCGTACAGCAGAAACACCGCCAGCATATTAATCATGAACGCGCGCCCCCAGTCCGGAGGAAACGACCCCGTCTTGCTGAAAAACACCGGCTGCGGATGCAGCGTGCGCCACCAGCGAATGGAAAAGTAGACGATGGGCACGTCGGTGAAAGCGAAAATCGAATAGACTGCTGCGAACGTGGCGCGCTGCGTGGGCTCCTCGAGCGCCTGGCGCAAAATCAAGTATCCGGCATAGAGCACCCAGCAGATGAGCGCCGAGGTGAGCCGCGCATCCCATGCCCACCACACGCCCCAGATCACCCGCGCCCAAATCGAGCCCGTAACGAGGTTGACCGCCAGAAACGCCAGCCCGACTTCGGTGACCGCGACCGCCAATGCGTCATAACGGAAATTCTTCGTCAGCAGGAACAGCACGCTCGCCACCAGCGCCACCGCCGACCCGATCATGGCCGAAGCCGCCGCGGGCACGTGGAAGAAGATGATGCGGAAAATCTGCCCCTGCCGCATCTCGTCCGGCAGCATCGAGATGACATACAGATTCGGCAGCAGCAAAACCGCCGCCAGCGCCAGCATCGCGAGAATCACTTTTTGCCGCATTGTTTTACCCCAACAAAACCGTGTCCATCAAAACCAACGAAAGCGACGTGAAGATGATGTCGAAGCCGAACAGCAGCTTGAACCAGACCGTCTCGTCTCCCGTAACCTCCTGCCCAGCCACCAGCAGCGCGCTCAGCCGCATCGCTCCCAGCAGCATAGGAATCAGCACCGGGTAAACCAGCAGCGGCAGCATCACCTCACGCAGCCGGATGTTGACCGTCAGCGCGCTGAACACAGTGCCAATCGAGGTCAGCCCCCACGTCCCCAGAACCAGCACCAGCATGAGCGGCCAGAACTGCCGCGTCCAACGGACATTATAGAAGATGCCGAACACCGGTAAGGCCACCAGCTCGACCGCCAGGATCAGGACAAAATTGGCCAGCCCCTTGCCCAGAAAAAGCGCGGCGCCGGGCACCGGAGCGGCAATCAGCGCATCCAGACAGTCATTCGGAAGCTCGCGCGCGAAGCTTCGGTTGAGCACCAGCGTTCCGGCAAACGTAAACACGATCCACAACAATCCGCCTGAAATGTCGCGCGTGGTCTCCTCGGTCGGATCAAACGCAAAACTCAGCAGCAGCAGAACCACCAGCGCAAATGCGAATGATGCGTTGATAGCTTCCTTGGTCCGCATTTCCGCGCGCAGGTCCTTCGCAGTGACCACCATCACCTGCCGGAGGAAACGCATCAACTCTCTCCGTACCGGGAGTAAACCCAGCCGGGGTCGCTCACCATCTCCTCAGTACGCTCTCCGTGGAAAGCGATGCGGCCGCGATTGATGAGCACCACGTCCGTCGCCAGCTCCATGGCCTCGCGCAACTGGTGCGTGGACATGATTACCGTGCATCCAGCCGCCAGCGCGTCGCGCAGCACCCTTTGCAGCACCGCGACCGCGCGGTCATCCAGAGCCGTGAAAGGTTCATCCAGCAGCAGAACCGACGGGCCATGCAAAAACGCGCGTGCTACCGCCAACCGCTGCCGCATGCCGCGTGAGAATTCCCGCACCAACCCATCGCGCACGCGCTCGAGCCCGGTGCGTTCCAGCCACTCGCGCGCCGCGCGCTCGGGCTCCGGCAAGCGGTACAGCCTGGCAAACAGGCGCAGGTTCTCCAGCGCGGAAAGCTCGTCGTACACCGCAATGCCGTGCCCGATAAACCCGATGCGCCGCCGCGTTTCCGTGTCGCGCGGCTCGTGGCCGAAAATCCGCGCCTGCCCTTTGCCCGGTTTGGAGAAGCCCGCCAGGATACGGAGCAGCGTGGTCTTCCCCGCCCCGTTGCGCCCGATCAGCGCCAGGCACCGGCCCGGTGGAACTTGGAAAGTAATATTCCGGAGTGCGGGGTAATCGCCGTAGAATTTCCAAACGCCGGCGCAATCAACGGCGGCGTCGCTCATTCTTTTCCTTGGCAGGCGCCTTCCGTGCGGCTTTGGCAACGGTCTCGGCCGTTGCGGGAACCTGCGCACGATAGAGCAATATGAATCCCAGGGTGAGGATCGTGAACGCCAGCACGAGAATCCATTTCATGTTGCCGTACACTCGCGGCGGAATCTGCTCGAACGTGGCTCCTCCGCCGCCCGAATCGTCAGAGGCTTCTTCAGCCTGCTGCAGCGATCCCGTGCCGGCAATTTGAACTTTGTAGTCCGGTCCTTTGACGTCGTAGATCTGGGCTTTTGTCTGCGGCTCCTGGCCGAGAGACTGGACGCCGTCGCCGGTGAGCGTCACGCCGTTTGGAACCACCAGCCGCGTGGGAGCGTTCTCCAGGAGTTTCCCTGCAAACGTGCCGGGCGCATGGAACGGCACGTGATACGTCACGTCAATGCGCGTTTCACCCGGCTTGATCGCAAACGCAACCTTGTATATGTTCGCCGTGTGCGTCTTCTCCGCGGCCTGCGGCACGGGCATGCCCTGCGGTGCGGTCCCGTTCACCTTGACCGCGCCATTGGCCGCCGGAGGCAGGAAAAACCGCAGCGTCCCGCCATCCACGTCGTTGTAGGTCACCTTCCCTTTGTTGGTAAAGATGTACCATTCGCTGACCATCAACTCGCCGCGCACCGGCTCCAATAAAATCGCGTGCTGCTCGACCTTCGCTTCTCCCGGCTTCTTCGACGATTCGTAAACTTCCACCGTCACGTTATCCGACGGGCTGCCTGGCGGCAGAATGTGGTTGTAGGTGACGTCGCCATAAGCCGCCTGCACCAGCCGCGGTCCCGGCCCCGCCGCGTCTTGCGAGATGTGATATCTCCCGTCCGCGCCGGATTTCACGCTCTCAATCTGCTCCGGTCCCGCCTGTCCCAGCTTGTACAGCGTCACCGTGGCGCCGGCCTGCGGCTTCCCCAGCGTTTGATTGATCACCGTGCCATCGATCGCCGCATACGCGCACGCGGCCAGCACCAGCCCGGCCGCGAGCGTACCTCCGAAACGAAATCCCATCCTCATGCCTCTGCCGCCTTCATCGGCTTGCCGCACTCGCCGCAAAACTTGAGCGGCTGCACAAATTCGGCTTTGCACGAAGGGCAGACATACTTCGCCGGCCCTTTCGGAGCCGCGGCCGTCTTCACCAGCTCCGGAGCCGGCGCCGGAATCTTCCCCGCAGCGATCTCCGCTTTCACGCGATCGATCTCCGCCATCACCCCCGCCAGTTCTTTTTGCAAATCGAGCTTGGTCTGCTGGTAATCGTGATCCGACATCTTGCCCAACCGGTATTCGAACTGCAAATCCCGAAGGTTCTCATAAATGGATGCCTTGCGCTCGTCCAGATGCTGAAACGGAGAAACCGGCTCGGGCTGCGGCAGATCCCTGGCGCGCACCGACAGAATGAACGCAAGAACCCCGACCGTGATGAGACACGCCAGCCCGATAGTCATTTAATCGAGATGAGCCAGGTCCTGCTCGATCTGGTCCTTGTACTTGCCCAACGCATCGTCCCCCGCCGCAGCGCCAGCCGCGGCTGCTTGGGCCGGCGCCGCTGCGGGATGATAGTAGCGGCGCACAAACCAGATCACCACCAACACCCCGATCATCAGCGTCCCATAAGGCACCATCCAGCCGAGCGCGCTCGGATCGGCGCGGTAAATCTTAGGACCGTATTCGCGCATAAAATCGTCGGTGATGTCCTTGTCCGACATCCCCGCCTGCTGCATTTTAAAAATCTTGGTGCGCGCCGGTTTGCAGAATCCGCATTGGCCCGAAGACATCATGCAGTTGGCGTCTTCCGAGCAGCTCCCGCACTGGCAGGAGACGTGCCGCGCCACCCGCCGCACCTCGTCGCTCGTGATCTGCGACTCCGTCTGCGCCAGGCACAGCGCCGCCGCGGCCAGCAGCAGAAAACTACTCTTCCCGCGTCGCATGCTTTGTTGTGCTGTAACCCCCAGTTTTCGCTAGCGCGGCCTGGCCTCAGCCGGTACCGCGCTCGTGATCCCCACCACCTGCGTGCGCGCGTACTCGCGCTTCACCTTGCTCGGCACCAGCGCCACCAGCGTCCCGAAAATCAGCGTCAGCGCCCCGATCCAGATCCAGTCCACCAGCGGAAACACGTACGATTGCAACACTACGCTGTCGCCGTTCATGCCGGCAAAATTCAGATACAGATCTTCATTCAGCCGCTCGCGCAGAGCCACTTCATGCGTCGGCTGCCGGCTGGCTTTGTACACCCGTTCTTCGGGATTCAACATCCCCAGAAACTCGCCGTTTTTGCGCGCCTCCACCGATGCGTTCTGCCAGAGGTAGTTGTCGTTCTCCCCTTCATGCGTGTCCTTCACCGTAAGCTGATACGACCCGATCTTAATCGAATCCCCCGCCTTCAGCTCATCGGAGCGGTGCAGGTTGAACGCCGCGCCCGTGAACCCCACGAACATCAGCACAATCCCCATGTGCACCAGGTACCCGCCATAGCGCCGCGTATTCCTGTGCGTCAGCTCCACCACCGCATGCGCGAAATTGAGATCGTTCTTCGCCGCGATCTGCCTCGCCCCTTTGTAGAATTCCACGATGATCGTCAGCGCCACGAACAGGCAAAACCCGAACGAGATCAGCGCATAGAAATTCCGCATCCCCGCCGCCAACAGCCCTCCCACCAGCACCAGCGACGCGATCCCCGGCCACATGAAGTTGCGCCGCAAACTGTCGGTCGAAGTCCGGCGCCACGCAAACAACGGCCCCACGCCGGTCAGGATCAGCAGAAACAGGCCGATCGGAATCATCAGCCGGTTGAACCACGCCGCGTCCAAACTGATTTTCTCGTTGGTCACCGCTTCCGAAATCACCGGAAACAGCGTGCCCCACAGCACTGCAAAGCAGCTCGCCAGCAGCACCAGGTTGTTAAACAGGAAGCTCGACTCCCGCGAAACGACCGACTCCAGCTGCGCCTCGCTCTTGAGATAATCCAGCCGGTCGAGAATCAGATAGCTCGTGGCCGCAATGCCGATGGCCAGAAATCCCACGAAGTACTTGCCGATCGATCCCTGCGCAAACGCGTGCACCGAGTTCACAATACCCGAGCGCGTGAGAAACGTGCCCAGAATGCAAAGGAAGAACGTGGCCGATACCAGCACCATGTTCCACACCTTCATCATTCCCTTCTTCTCCTGCATCATCACCGAGTGCAGAAACGCCGTACCGCCCAGCCACGGCAGCAGCGATGCATTTTCCACCGGATCCCATCCCCAGTAGCCGCCCCATCCCAAAACGTGATACGCCCAAGCCGCCCCCAGCACGATGCCGCAGCTCTGGAACAGCCACGTCACCATCGTCCAGCGCCGCGTCGTGTGAATCCAGCCGTCACCCGGCTGCCGCGTGATCAGGGATCCCATCGCGAACGCAAACGGCACCGCGAATCCGACATACCCCAGATACAGCATCGGCGGATGGATGGCCATCGCCGGATATTGCAGCAGCGGGTTCAACCCGTTGCCGTCCGGCACCGCCGTGATCGCCTTATCCACCGCCAGCATGTCGAACGGGCTGACTACGAACGTGTTCAGCATCAGGAAGAACACCTGCACCGTCGCCAGGATCGCCACCACGTACGGCATGAACTCGCGATGTTTGCGCCGGTTGGTGAAGATCACAACCACCGCGTAAGTGGAAAGCAGCCAGCTCCAGAACAGCAGTGAGCCGGCCTGCCCGCCCCACCACGCCGCAAATTTGTACAGCATCGGCATGGCCCGGTTGCTGACTTCCGCGGCGTAGACGAACCGGAAGTCGCCGGTCATGATCGCGCTTACCAGCACTCCCGCCGCCACCGTCACCAGAAACCACACCGCATACACCGCGCGCTCCGCGCTCAGAATCAGGAAGGGATTGCGCCGGAGTTTTCCAACGACGCTGCCGATAACCGCATAAATGGCCAGGCAAAAGGCCAGCAGGACCGCTAGGGCGCCAATATTCTCCATATCTGGCCCTAGAAACTCGCCGCCTTGTTGGGATACACCGGAGCCGGAGCCGGACGCCCGCCCGGCTTGGCTTCATATTTCGAGGCGCACTTGGCTTCCACCCGGCTCGCGTGAAACACGCCGTCGCGCCCCATCCGGCCATCCGCCAGCGCCTGCGAGCCGTCCTTGAACGTATCCGGCAGCGGATCTGAGCCGTCGTACACCACGGAAAGCCTGAGCTTCTCCTGCACTAGCAGGAACTGCACCGTCTTGGCGGTGCGCACGATCGAGCCCGGGCTCACGTCGCCGCCCACCCGCAGCCGTTTGCTGTACGCCTGGTCCCCCATCTGGTTCAACTCCGCGATGGTTTTGTAATACGTCTGGTTTTCCTTGATTCCGGCGGTAGCAAGCCAGATCAATGTGCCCACAATCACAACAACCAGGGCCGCAAACTTCCCGTATTTTTTCATGCAAACCTCTGAAGCATTTAGTATAACGCCTCACAAGAGTGTGGTAAAAAGCCTCAGCCCGGCGGCAAGAACCCTATTAAAACTGTCGGCTTACGCCGGTTTGCTGGTGATCTCACGAACTCCGGTCATCGGCCCGGGGTCTCCTTGGGCGGCACGTGCTCCGCCGTCTTAATGGCGTGTATCTTGTCCGCCGCCAGCTTTTCCGCCGTCTTTAGCGCATCGTCTGCCGAAACCTTGACATCCGGTTCCACGCCGGTGCCTTCCCAACTGGTTTTCGTGATCGGGTTGACCGCGGTCGCAAACGGCACACCGATCATGAAATAGTCTTCCACCGTGTGGCCCTCCACCGGATGCGCGCCACCGCCCGTGGTCTCGCCCACAATCGTCGCGCGCTTTTGCGTTTTCAAGTCGTAGGTGAACTCCTCGGCGCCGGAAAACGTGCGATGCGAAGTAAGCACGAACACGGGCTGCGTCGGCATTCGCCCGCCCGGAACCCAGGCCAGCGTCCAGTATTGCTTCGTGGTGTTCTCGTGCCGGTTGTACAGGTCGTTCAGGTGGGTCGGCTTGTCGAACAGGTAGCTGGCAATCAGACTCACCGTCGCCGGTTGGCCGCCACCGTTCTGGCGCAGGTCGAAGATCACCGCGTCGGTGTGTTCCACGAAACCCATGGCTGCGGCCACCGTAGCCCCGCAGATATCGGCGTCCATGAACCCGTCGAATTTCACGTAGCCGATGTTGCCGGGCAGGATTTCTACCTTGTCGAAGGCGCAGTTGTTTTCGAGCATCTGCTCCCGCATGCGTGTCCGGTCCTCGGCGGTCGGCTCGTGCGCAGCAGGCATCTTGAACGGGCTGAACTCCACCCGCAGATGCCCGTCGTGACTGATGGCGCGCAAATCGCTCGTCAGCTTCCGAGCGAAGGCATTCCCATCCGTAATGCTGTTGTACTCCCCCGCCTTCGCATGTGCGTCCAGTGCCTCATTCATCTTCGCCGCCACATCGGCGTCAACATAATATTCCGTCAGCTTCGATTCGATTCCGTCGATCACGCGCTTGCGAAGGGCCGCGTCCAGCACGACATTCACCAGCGTTGCGCCGGGCGGCAGCGCACGCAGCCCAAACGACGCGACCGTGGGCGGGTTGCCGTCCTTCACCAGCAGATCGCCGATCGCGGTTGTGTCGCTGTTCTTCTCTTTCACGCGAAAGCGGATCTGTAGTGATTCGCTGGATTCTATAGAGAGCAGATCGAATCCTCCCGTGCGCCCACGGAAGCCCATCATGTCATCGGCGGTCCACGAAGGGTCGATGGTTTTCACATAGCTTTCGATCTTCACACGGTCGCCGCTGTTGAAGGCCTCGAGCCAGGCCTGAAGCGTGCGGCCCGCCGGGGTGCCGGGAATTGCAGGCTGTTGGGCGGATGCGGCCGGCGCTGCCGAAACCATCAGGCAGGTGAGAAAGCAGATGATGCGCATGGAACTTTTCTCCAGATGTTCCAAGCATACAGCCCGGGCTACGCTGCGCCCAAGACCGCCTTTTCGAACTGACTTCCACGCAGAATTGCGCGATGGAATTATTGCCCGGCGGCTGCAGTAGCTGGCGCGGATTTCCTCACCACCCGGTAAGCGTAGGGCGCGTCCGGCGGAGCCGGCTCCATCCGCTCGCCGCCGTGAATCTCGTCGAGCATCGCCGCTACCGAAACCACGCCGTTGGCGAAGCCGCATGTTTCCAGCGCCCCCCGGATCTTCGCCACCTGTTCGCCGTAAGCCGGAAACTCCACCAGCGTCGCCGGCTCCGTGCGCTCGTGGCCGTCCTGCCCGGCGTAAGTGACGGTCGCGTCGTGATAAATCTGCGGGTTGATGGGAAATTCCAGGCTCGCCAGCGCTTCCAGCAACTCCTCCAGATCGCGCGGCTCAACCGTAACGGAAATCGATACCAGCTCCCCCTCGCTGCCGCATAGGGCAGGTGAAGGCGCGGGCGTTAAGCTCGGCCAGACGCTCATAGCGTTCCTCCACGGCATCCGGCAAAGTCGGCCCATAAAACAAAAACCCTGGGCCAAAGGCCTCAGGGTCTCATTGGACCGGCTTGCCTTTAGCACTTTTTTTAACGTGGTTGCAATTAGCTCGGCCCGGCAAGCGGACCTAAATCATTCCACGTGACTCAAATCTAGCACCGGCCTGGAATAAATGCAATCGGGGAAAGTACTGCCTCGAACGTTTCTTCCCCCCCAAAACTCGCTCGCTGCGGATATCGCCGGGCTTCGCCGGTCCACCTGCCGGCCGCTTACACGGCCGCCGCAGTCGCTGCCGGAGGCCTGGCTTCCTTGATCAGCAGCAGAAGATGATTCCTCCCTCGCCGAGCAGGGCCGGAGAAGCAATTCGGGAAACTCGATCCACATATTGCGGAACCAGCAAGCCCGTGCCGCTGATGGCCAAATAGCCCAAGCCGCTCACAATGAGTAAGACGCCCAGGATTCGGGGGAGGAATCCCGAGCGAAACACCAGTACTCCAAAAGGAAACAGCCACAGGCCGGCAAAGACTTCGTTGATCAGAAACCCATAATCGTGAACGCGGAGAAACAGCGTGGCCAGGGCAGCCTGCTGCGGTTTTTCGAATACCAGGAGGAAATGCTCGCCGCCCGCGACGAGCACCGCGGCAACGTCGTTCAGCGCATTCAGGAAGTCGAGGACGCAAGGCATCAACCCGCCCAGAATTATCATGAGGACGCCGAGCTTGCGGTCCACGCCCTTGAGCAGCTGGTACAGCGCCAGCGCCGCCAGCAGACAACCCAGACCGGCGATCAGATCGCAGACGATGCCGAAACGGAAGAGCAGTTGGTGCGCGGCGATGTTTCCGAGTGTCGCGGCCGGGTCGTCGCGCAGGATCAGGGTGCGGCCCACGTACATCGGCCGGATCACCGAGAAGCCCGTCAGCAGGTAAAGGCATCCGGCGACCCTCCCCGGGTTATAGCTAGAAGCCATGTTGTTCTCGCTAGAAGACGCAGCAACGTATCGAATCTTAGCGCATGTTAGCGGAATTTTCGCTGCGGCCGGCGCTTGCCATTACGAGTTAACCGCAGATCGTAATCAGAGAAAAAGCTTGTCGTGTGATTCTGCCTTGACATATACCTATGGGGGTATGCTATAAGGCAATGAGCTCTCTGACTGGCAGCCCCGAATTCGTCGCCGGTAGTGAGCCGCGTCCTATCCACGCCACCGGGCACGAAAACGGCGAAATCGACTGGCTCGAATACGCACGCATCGCCTTCGTCGGCGTAGCCATTCTCGTGGCCATTCTGGGCGCGATCGGACGCGCCGCCCGCCGCGGTGCCATCGTCAAAGGGGGCCGCTATCTCGAGACCTTGAGCCGCGTCGACACCGTCGTGCTCCGATAAAACCGGCACCCTCACTCTGGGCCACCCTGAAGTACTCGGCCTTCAGCCTGCTCCCGGCGTCACCGAGCAAAACCTCATTTAGGCCGCCGCCGGCGCCGAGCACTTCTCCCAGCACCCCTTCGGCAAGGCCATTCGCGATAGAGTCGCGGCTCTCCGCATTCCCACCGCCGACCCTTCCGGCTTTCGTTACACCCCCGGCAAAGGGATCGCTTGCGAAATCGAAGGGCGGACTACGCTCGTGAGGGGGAAGGTTCCGGACCGCACTCTACCGTTTTCGTGGCGCAGAATGGGAGCTACCTCGGCAGCATCCGGATCGCCGATGTGCTGTGCTCCGGTTCCGCGGAAGCCGTGGCACGATTGCGCGATATGAAGAGGTCCACACTGTGCTGCTAACCGGTGACACCGCGGTGATTGCTCAAAGGTGGGACATGACCTGAGTGTGGACGCCGTCGAGGCAGACCTGCTTCCCGAGATGAAACTCGAGCGCGTCGAAATTCTCCGCCGCCGCGGTTACGTGGTGGCTATGGTCGGCGATGGCGTCAATGACGCGCCCGCGCTCATGGCCGCCAGTGTCGGGATCGCCATGGGATCTGGAACCGATGTGGCCCGTGAAAGCGCCACCGTGGTTCTACTGGGTGACGATCTCACCAAACTAATCGCGTTGCTCGAGATCTCGCGCCAGTGCTACCGAATCATCATGACGAACGTCGCCGGTACCCTGGCCGTCGACACCGCTGGCGTCGCACTCGCGGCTTTCGGCTTCCTCAGTCCTGTGCTGGCTGCCCTCATCCACGTCACTTCGGAGATGGTTTTCATCCTGAATTCCGCCCGCCTGTTGTCCGGCGCTGCCCGCTCCGCTTCTACCAGCGCAGCAGACCGCGGATAGTGTGCGCCTGCCGTTTGCTCACGATCAGTTCCTGGCCGTTGGTCAGCGTCAGCAGCCACCGCTGGCTGCTCATCGCGCTCATTTTGCGGACATGATTCACGTTCACGATCGCGTTGCGATGCACCCGCTGAAATTGCAGTCGCTGCAACCGCCCCTCAATCGTGCGCAGCGCCTGCGTGGCCAGGTACCTTTCCTTGGCGGTGATGATCCACACCACCTCGCCTTCGGCCTGGAACGCCAGCACCTCATCGAAATCCAGAAGCACGTATTGTGAACCCCGCCGGCCGACGATCTTCCGGCTGATGGGCACCGCGGCGGCTTCGCTCACCTGCGTGCCGGCGATTTCCGCGATTTTTTCAGCTTTCTCCCGCGGCCTGGCGTGCAGCGCGCGGGCTCTTTCGATGGTTTTCTGTAACCGCGCGGCGCTCACCGGTTTCAGCAGATAGTCGATCGCACCGGCCTCGAATGCCTGAATCGCGTACTCGTCGTAGGCCGTGACGATCACGATCACCGGCAGGTGCCCGCCCTTGAGGCTCCCCACCACCTCCAGGCCGCCCATCACCGGCATCTGCAAGTCCAGAAAAACCAGGTCCGGCTGCTTTTCCGCAATCTGATCGAGCGCCTGCCGGCCGTTCTCGGCTTCCCCCACAACCACCACATCCGCGAAGGGCTCGAGCTCGCCCCGCAACACCTCGCGGGCGATCGGCTCGTCATCTACAATCAGCGTCTTCACGCCGCACTGACCGACCTGGCCACCGGAACCGAAAACTGCACCGACGTGCCCGATTCCCCCGAACTCACCCGCAGATCCGCTTGCGGGCCGTAGCAAAGCTGCAAACGCCGGGTGACATTCCCCAGCCCCAGTCCGGCGCCTGAGCCGGCATGCTCATAGGAAGGTGTCCGCATGCCCGGTCCCGTGTCTGCCACGGTAATCCGGACCTCATCCTCAAACACCTTTGCCATCAAAGTGAGCCGGCCGCCCCCCGCTTTGGCCGAAACTCCGTGTTTGATGGCGTTCTCCACCAGCGGCTGAATCGAAAGGACCGGAATCAGTACCGCCATCGCCGCCTCGTCCACGTCAATGTGGGTTTCCAGCCGCGGTCCCAGGCGCAGCCGTTCGATATCCAGGTAAGCGTTGATAATCTGCAGCTCCTCCGCCAGCGGGATAAAGGTTCTTTCCGGACGGAGGAAATACCGGAATACCTCTGCTAGATTTAGCACGGTGCGGCGCGCACCAGCCGCTTCGCGGGGGATCACGCCGTACAAAGTGTTCAGAGCATTGAACAAAAAATGCGGGTTGATTTGTGACTGGAGGGCGCGCAACTCCGCCTGCGACACCAGCCGGTTCAGTTCCGAACTGCGCGCTCGACTGACCTCCTCGACAATCACGGTAGCCAGGCGGTTGAGCGCCTCCAGGTCCTCGCTGAGGTAGCGGCGGCCACCGCGGCGGCGGCCCACGAGCACGTAGCGGATATCCATCGGCGTAAGCCGGAGAGGCACAACCGCTTCCACCCACGCGAGTTCGGTCGCGCCGCGCAGTTGCGGGAGTTCGCCGGCCGGTGCCGGGAATAGCGGCCCGGCGGTGCCCGCCGGGGCGATGGCATCACCGGCCACCAGGCGCCCCTGCTCCGCCTCCATGAAGGCGGCGATTTGCCTGGCGGCCCAGTCGAGATACTGCGTTTCGCTGCGTGAGCCCATGCCGGTGCGCAGTTTTTGCAGCCAGATTTCCAACTCAGGCCGCCGGAAAACCGCTCTCGTCAGCCAAGCCTGGATGCTGGAACGAAGGAGTGCGAAAACGATCAGCAGCAGGCAGGACCCTGTAAGCAGCAAGGCTTCCGAGACCGGGTCGACGGCGTGGGGCTTCAGCAATCCCGTCGCCGCGCGGATGCCGATGAAGGTGATCAGCCCGGCAAGAAAAACGTTGGCCAGGAAACGAATGAAGGCGTCCAGCAGAACGAAGCGGTAATCCTGCAGCAGCACGAACAGCGCGAGGGGGATTCCGGCATGGTGCAAAGCGATTTCCTTCGACCAGGCCTGTGGGGGGTGCCCCGAGCCGAAATGCACGAACGACATGGCAAACAGCGAGGCGCACATGGCGCCCAGCATGCGCGAGGTCTTACCGGGTTTTTCCGGCGTGTTTTGAAGCGCCAGTCCGGCCAGCGCGATCGCGGTCAGAACGCCGAATCCGATGGTAATGAGGAGCAGCGCAATTTCGTGGCGTTTGAGCGAAGGATCGGACAGCTCCGAGAAATGCAGAAAAGTCGCGGCCAGGCTCAACAAATAGCCGGCGCCGATCACCGGCCGCAGGCGGTCGCCGAGCGAGATATGCAGAAGAACGGCGGGCAGAAAACTGAGCACGGAAAAACTAAACGCCACCAGAAGGGAGGTTGCGACCCCGGTGGTGGAGGCGGTGGCGAGAACCGCCAGCGAACCCGCGTTCCACAAAAAGGCGAGGGTGGCGGCGGTGAACGATTGCCAGCGATCGCGGAACCTCGAACCGGCGCGGTCGCGAATCAGCAGGAACAGGAAAATGCCAAAGAGCACGGCGCCAGCCGAGTGGCCGATGGTATTGATCAGTAACGGCTCATGGATATTCGGCATGTGTGCGCGCCAACCCTAAATAGATTCTGCCGTTTTCAACGAGCCGGCGCAAACTGAAGGGGTCGACTGGAAAAAGTACCTGGTCTGGAAGTACTATCGTGGTTTGCCAGCAGGGCCGCTGCTGCGTTAACGTGTGTAAAAGCCTAAAATAGGTTGACGATCCATGGTGGAATGCCCGGTCTGCCACGCAAGTAACCCAATTGGATCGAAAACCTGCTTCCGCTGCAGCACGCCATTCGGCATCAGCAATACGACCATCGGGTATGACGCGGCATCCGACGCGGCTACCGTAGTCGATACGTCGTCTGATCCGGAGGCCACGGTAGCCGTGAGCCCGGCGGGCGGGACAGGCTGGTCAGTCCCCCTTCAGAAAATCGAAGCTCGCGACCCCGGCGGGGGTCTGGAACCGGGCACGGTGCTGGGCGGGCGCTACGAAATCCTGAAGCGTCTGGGCGAAGGGGGCATGGGCGCCGTGTATCAGGCACGCGACCGCGAACTGGATCTTCCCGTGGCGCTGAAGGTGATCCGTGCGGATCTGGCGGGCAATCCCGAGATCCTGCGCCGCTTCAAGCAAGAGCTGATTCTGGCGCGCCAGGTCACGCACAAGAACGTGATTCGGATTTTCGAGCTGGGCATGGCGGATGGGCGCAAGTTCATCACCATGGATTACATCGAGGGGCGCGACCTGAAGAGCTTGCTGATGGAGCGGGGCAAGCTGCCGCCCGCCGAATCTGTGTCCATCATCAAACAGATCTGCCGGGGCCTCGAGGCCGCACACGCCGAAGGCGTGGTGCATCGCGACCTGAAGCCGCAGAACGTCATGGTGGATGCGGGCGGCCGGGTGTGGGTGATGGATTTCGGCCTGGCGCGCTCGATGGATCTGGCGGGCCTGACGCGCACCGGCGCTCTGATGGGCACGCCCGACTACATGTCACCGGAGCAGGCGCGGGCTCAGAAAGTGGACGCGCGCTCCGATCTGTTCAGCCTGGGAATCATCTTTTATGAGATCCTGACCGGCCTGCTGCCATTCCACGCCGATACCCTCATGGCGACGCTGCGGAGACGCGTGCAGGAGAAAGCGGCGCCACCGAGCAGCGTGGACTCATCCATTCCGCAGCGTTTGAGCGATGTGGTGATGAAGTGCCTGGAAGTGGATGTGGCCAAGCGCTATCAGAGCGCCGCGGAAATTCTTTCCGATTTAGGAGACAGCACAGCCGCGGTGGCGAGCGTGGCGCAGCCGGTCTGGGCTACGGCGCCCGAAGCCATTGGTCCGGGAGCGATGTTCGGCCCGCGCTACACCATTGAATCGGTGATCGGCGAAGGCGGCATGGGCAAGGTGTACAAAGCGCGGGACCGCGAGCTGGACCGCACGGTAGCGCTCAAGCTGGTGCGGCGCGAGCTGGCGGGCGACCCCAACTCGATGCAACGCTTCAAGCAGGAATTGCAGCTGGCCAGCCGCATCTCGCACCGCAACGTGCTGCGGATTCACGATCTGGGCGATGTGGGCGGGGTGAAGTTTATCTCCATGATGTTTGTGGAGGGCAAGGACCTGCACGAGATCATCCAGGAAGTGAAGCCCATGCCGGTGGAGCGGCTGGTGCACATCGCCAAGCAGCTCGCCTCGGCCCTCGAAGCCGCGCATGCCGAAGGCGTGGTGCACCGCGACCTCAAACCCCGCAACGTGTTGATCGACGCGCATGACCAGGTTTACGTATCCGATTTCGGCCTGGCGAAATCGCTCGAAGGCGAGTCGGCCACCATGATGACACGCGCGGGCGAGGTGTTGGGAACACCGCGCTACATGTCGCCTGAGCAGGCGGAAGCCAAGCCGGCGGACCACCGCAGCGACATCTATTCATTGGGCGTGATTCTTTACGAGATGGCCACCGGGGATGCGCCGTTCGACGCCGATTCCACGGTGCAGGTGATGTTTCAGCACGTCACCCAGAAGCCCAAGGACCCGAAGGAGGCGAACCCGAAGCTGCCGGACTACCTGGCGAAGATCATCCTGAAGTGCCTGGAGAAGGATCCCGAGCGCCGGTACCAGCAGGCGCACGACATATTGCTGGATCTCGAAACGGGACATGCCCCGCCGCGCGTGGTGCGGTTGCGGATGGCCGAAGTGGGCTACCCGAAATGGCTGATGGCCTCGATGGCCGCGCTGCTTTTGCTGGGAGCGGCGACGTTTGCGATCCCGTCCTGGCGCAAAGCGGTGCTGGGCCGTTTGGGAGGTTCGGGTGCGGCGTCACCGGCTGGCGGAGTGCTGCAGGACAAGCGAATTGCCGTTCTGCCGTTCCACGTGGCGGGCAACGACGAGAAGCTACGGGTTCTGGCGGGGGGTGTGGCGGAAACTCTATCGGCCCAGCTCTTCCAGTTGAAGAACGTGTACGTGGCCGCTCCGGACCGGGCAGCGGAGGCGGCTCAGAGGGACCCGGAGGCCAAGATCGCGCAAGACTTGGGCGTGAACCTCCTGGTGGAGGGCGCGATTCAGGGCAGCGGTGACAAGATTGGCATCCATGTGTCTATTCAGGATCCGAAGGCGGCGCGAGTACTCTGGCAAAGGGATTTTTCGGGGCTAAAGGAAGACTTGTTGACGATCGAGAACTCGATCTATTCGGAACTGCTGTCGGCCCTGGACGTGAAAACGAGTGATGAGGATCTGGCTCGGGCGGCCACGCGGCTCACCGGAAACTATAGTGCCTACGAGTTGTATCTCAAGGGGCGGGACATGGCCCGGCGCCAGCATGATGCCCAGGGCTTTAGGGCCGCAATCAAGTTCTACGATCAGGCGATCGAAAAAGACCCGCGTTTTACGCTGGCTTATGCGGGGATCGCCCAGACGAGCATCGATTTATATGATTTGACCAAGGACGCGGCCTGGTCGCACAAGGCTCTCAACGCCGCCCAACTGGCCAAGGATCTGAATCCGAACCTGCCCGAAGTCCATTACGCGCTCGGCGCTGTTTATCACCGGACGGGCAAGGCCGTAGAGGCCATTGCCGAAGCCAAACAGGCGCTCGAGCTGGCCCCCAGTTCTGATGAAAGCTACCGACATCTCGGGCATGCATACACCGATGCCGGAAAGATGAAGCTAGCCATTGACGCCTACCAGAAAGCAGTCGATCTGAACCCGTACTATTGGTTCAACTACACCTGCCTGGGCATCGCTCAGGCCGGCGTCGGCGACAATGCCAAAGCTCTTGCGTCCTTCGAGCGGGTTACGGAGCTGGCACCGGATGCCGGGAGCTTCAGCAATCTGGGTGCAATCGACTTCCAGATGGGCAAATGGAACGACGCGGTTGCGGCATATCGAAAATCCATCAATCTCAAGCCGACACTGGAAGCTTACGTGAACCTGGGCGTGGCGTTTTACTATCTCGGGCTTTACAGCCAGTCCGTGGAGGCGCTGCAAAAGGCGGTGCAGCTCGATCCCAACCGGCACGAAAGCCTGGCGGCGCTGGCGGCAGCCTATCGCCAAAGCGGCGAACCGGACAAAGCGATGGCGAATTACGATGCGGCGATTAAGCTGGCACTGAAGGATTATCGTGTTAACCCACGGGATCCGAATACATTAGGTGCGCTTGCCATATATTATGCGCAGAAGGGCGACCTGAATTCGGCGCAGGACTTCATCGAACGCGCGCGCGACATCGACGCCAGCAACACCGGGCTGATGTACGAGCAGGCTCAGGTTGAAGCACTAGCGGGAAACTCGGCGGAAGCCATCAAGGCGTTGCGAGAGGCATTCGAAAAGCACTACCCGACCGAAGCAGCGAGGACCGAACCGGAGTTCAAGACTCTTCGGTCCACCCCTGAGTTCGCCAAACTGATGGCGGAATTTAGCGGAAAGAATTAGAGTTAGCTCAGCCGCGAGCGAAAGAACTTGCGGCCGCCGGCGAGCAACCCGACGGCGCTGATGAGCAGCACAAAAGTCCCCGGCTCTGGAACATCTGTCGACAAAGAGAGATTGGCTTCCTGGCCGGGTCCAAAAACGGACGGGGGCGGTGCCACACCCTTCGGGAGGAAAAAGGCGAGTATCTCGACTTCACCGCCCGGGAAAAATCCAGGATTACAAAAATCGCCGGTGCAGGGGATGTCACTGACAACCGTATTATCGTTGGGCACGCGAGGTGAGTTTCCAAACCTGACGGCAACGCTACCGACCCCGCCCGGAATAAAGGGTGGCGATACGGAGACGTCGGCATCGGGGAACACCGGTAGCAAGTGGTCCGGCTCCATATTGGCCGAGAAGGTCTGATCGAAATTGCTGGTCTGGATGACGAAGTCGACCTCGATGATGGTTTTGCCCGTGTCGTTAAAGATGTCAAACGGAGGCAACTCGCCCGATTCGTTGATGATGCTGGTGCTTCCGTCTTCTGTGAGGAAGCACCCGATCTCCGTAGAATTATCGACAAAGCATTCGGAAGCGTTGGCAGCAGCCCCGAGGTCGTACGAGCCGTGCCCGCCCTGGGTGAACAAAACCAATGGATCCGTGGTGCTGTCTGCGAGAAGCGAAACCGATGCCCCCAAAACCACCGCCGATAGTATCGCAGCTTTCCAAAGCCTCACCCGTGCCTCCTGAGGAATCACCCCAACTGTAAATAGATCGTACGGAGTTGCACATTTAGTTCCAACGCAATCCCGGCAGCGAGAGTCGACATTTCAATGGCTTAGAACTGCGCTTGGCGTAGTGAAACCAAAAAACTCGGCATTTAGGCTAAATTGTTGCATTCCGCCCGGCTGGCACGAGCTCAGAAGCGCTTCATGCGGGAGCGGATGCGGCGGGCGATCTTCTCGATTTCCTCGGTCTTCTTGAGGCTGGAGATGGAGAGGACGTGGGCATCGTCCTTTTCGATTTCGTCCTTGAGACTCTCGGCCAGCTCGACAAGCTGGGCGGCATCTTTGAGGGACTTCTCGTGATCCTCCTTGAGAATTTCGTCCTGCTGGAGTTTGCCGTTGGGCAGATGGTTGGCATCCGGCTCGTCCGGACCTTGCCCGGTGGGATGAGGCGGCCTTTGAAAAGGGAGCGCAGGGGTGAGCAGCAGCCATACGGTCAGCGCTGCCGTAGCGGGAAGGAAGATTCTTTTCATCGGATTGCGCCTCCGAATGTGATGCGCGGGACCAAGTGTGTGTCAGGCCTCGCGTGGAACCCTGCTGTTATGATAGCCAAGATGCAGGCCGTGAACGTGGGTGTGGTGGGGCTGGGGAACGTGGGCTCGGGGACGCTGGCGGTGCTGGCCGAGAATGCGATCCAGATCGAGCAGAAGCTGGGTTTCCCGCTGCGCGTGACGGTAGTGTGCAGCCGGTCTGTGGCCACGAAGAAGCTGCCGGAAGCGCTCGGTGCGGTGAGGCGGACGGCCGACTGGCGCGAAGTGGTCTCGCACCCTGAGGTGGACATCATAGCGGAACTGGTGGGCGGAACCTCGGTGGCGGCGGACGTGATCGACGGCGCGATCGCAAACCGGAAGTCGGTGGTGACGGCGAACAAAGAACTGATGGCGAACTGCGGCTCGGAGATCTGGGACCGGGCCATCCGGGCGGGCATCAACCTGGCGATGGAGGCGAGCGTGGCCGGGGGAATTCCCATCCACGCGGTGCTGCGCGAAGGCATTTCGGGAGACCGGGTGACTGCGCTCTACGGCATTCTGAACGGCACCAGCAACTACATTCTGACCGAGATGGAACAACGCGGCGCACCGCTCATGGATGTTTTGGCGGAAGCGCAGCGGTTGGGATATGCGGAGGCGGATCCGAGCGCCGATATCGATGGTTTCGATGCGCGCTTCAAGCTGGCCATTCTGGCGGCGCTGGCGTTTGGAGAGCGCATCACGCCGCCGGATATTTTTGTCGAAGGAATCCGGCGCATCTCGCCGATGGATTTCAGTTACGCGCACCAGTTGGGACATACCATCCGGCTGATCTGCGCGGCGCGGCAGACTTCCGCCGGGCTGATATTGTCGGTGCGGCCGGCGCTGATCGGATTGAAGACGATCATCGCGGGCGTGCAGGGAGCGTACAACGCGGTCTGGGTGAAGGGACGATTCGGGGAAGACACGTTTTACTATGGCCGGGGCGCGGGACCGCTGCCCACCGGAGTCGCGGTGGCGAGCGACCTGATGCGCGTAGCGCGGGAAATCCGCTACGGCCGGCCGGAGCGCGTTTCGCCGTTTGCGCATGAGCGGCTGGGCGAGTACAAGCCGCTGGCGGTGACCAGCGAAAGATGTGCGTACTATCTGCGGTTCCGCGTAGACGACCGGCCGGGGATCATTGCGGCGCTTGCGGGAATCCTGGCGGAACAGCGTATCAGCCTGGAAGCGGTATTGCAGTTGCCGAGCGAGACCAAGCACGATCTGCCGTTTGTGATCACGGTTGAGCCGACCGAAGAACACGCGGTGCGCGAGGCAGTGCAGAAGATGGCGCGTCTGGATTTTCTGCGTGAGCCGCCGCTGGCGCTGCCGATGGAGCCCTCCTTATGAAGAAGGTTTCAGGTGCCAGGTTTCAGGTGCTCGGGATTGGCGTCTTGGCGGCGTGTGTGCTGCTTAGCGGGCAGGTTGCCAAGGACGCTAATGAACGGTACCAGACACCGGAGGGGCGGGCGGCCATTGCGCGCGGGCTTTCGTCGCCCGAGCGGGATGCGCAGCAAAAGCCGCGGGAGCTGGTAGCGGCGATGGGCATAAAGCCGGGGATGGTGGTGGCGGATGTGGGCACGGGCACGGGCTACATGCTGCCGTTTTTGAGCGAAGCAGTGGGGTCGGGCGGGCGTGTGTTGGGCGAAGACATCTTTCCCGATTTTCTGGCGGACGCGCGCGCGCGGGCGATGGAGCACAAGCTCGGCAATGTCGATTTCGTTCTGGGGACGGAGACCGATCCCTCGCTGCCGGAAGACGGCGTGAATGAGGTGCTGGCGCTGGACACCTACCATCACTGGAACTATCCGGAGAAAATGCTGGCGGCGCTGCATCGGGAGCTGCGCGACAGCGGGCGGCTGGTGCTGGTGGAGTTTCACAAGGGAGCGCACGGGCTGCCGCCGAATCACATCCGGCTGGACGAAGCCGATGTCATCAAAGAAATCGAAGCCAACCATTTCCGGTTGGTCTCCAAGCACGAGCACACGAAAGACCAGTACATGGCGGTGTTCGAAAAAAACTAGGTTTCAGGTGCCAGGTGCCAGGTGCTAGGGATTGGCCTTGGCCGCGCTTGCACTTGGCACAGACGAGGCTATGCTTCGCCCCTACCCGCACCGGAGCGTGCCGACCAGTTCGCTCACGTGCGCAATCTTTTGTTCTTTGAGAAACGCGCCCAGCTCGCGGGCGATGCGTACGGGGGCGGCGGGGTCCCAGAAGGTCGCGGTGCCGACTTCGACCGCGGTGGCGCCGGCAATCAGGAATTCGGCCGCATCTTCGCCGCTCGCGATACCGCCCATGCCGACCACGGGAATCTTCAGCGCCTGCGCCGCCTGATACACCAGTCGCAGGGCGATGGGCTTGATAGCGGGACCGGAAAGGCCGCCGAAACCGGCGCCGATGCGGGGGCGGCCCGCGCGCGCATCCACGGCGAGCGCGATGAAGGTGTTGACCAGCGAAATGGCGTCCGCGCCCGCGGCCTCGGCGGCCTTGGCCAGCGGCTCGATGGAGGCTACGTTGGGCGAGAGCTTCACGATCAGCGGGCGGTGTGCGGCAAGCCGCACGGCGGTTACGACTTCGGCGAGCAGCACGGGGTCGCTCGAAAAATAGATGCCGCCGTGACGTGTGTTGGGGCAGGAGACATTCAGCTCGTATGCGGCGATGCCGGGCGCGTCCTCGAGCACGCGCACCACTTCGGTGTAATCTTCGGTCGAGTAACCGAAGACATTGGCGAAGACGGCGGTCTGGAATTTCGCGAGATGCGGCAGCTTGTCGCGGACAAACGCGCGCACGCCGACGTTCTGCAAACCGACGGAGTTGATCATGCCGGCGCGGGTTTCAAACAGGCGCGGCTCGGGGTTGCCCTCGATGGGCTCGCGCGAGAGTCCCTTCACCACCAGGCCGCCGAGCGCATTGAGGTCTACGAGCTTCTCGAACTCGACGCCGTAGCCGAAGGTGCCGGAGGCCGCGATGACCGGATTTTTGAGGGCGATGCCGCAGAGGTTGGTGGCGAGGGGTGAACCCGCGCTCATGCCTCGCCCGCCGAAATCAGGGCTTCACCCAAAACGCGGCCTGTGGCCGACGAAGGCCAGGCGGTGCCGGCGGCGCGGGCAAGCGTTGGGGCCAGATCTACCGATTCCACGGTGGTTTCGAACTCCTGGTTTTCAAAGGAGGAACCGTAGAAAATCAGGGGTACATGGGTGTCGTAATTATAAAGCGAGCCGTAAGAAATCCCGCGGCCCAGCCCGTAGTCCTCGACGTATTCCGGCCCGTAAGCCAGCATCAGGTCGCCGGAGCGCACGGCATGGAAGCTGTTGCGGAAGCGGCGGAGGAAGTCACCGGAGTGGGAGCAGTCGCCATCGAGCGTGTAAAATCCAGTTACACCAGGGACGCTGAGGGCCGCCTGGCCGGCGAGGGCGCGAGCCTCGCGCGGGTCGACGTAGGCTTTTTCCAGGTCGCCCAGGCGGAGATATAAGAAAGGATAAAGATAGCGTTCGACGTACAAATTCCGGCGGTTTTTGGGATCGTAACGGCCCGAAAGAGCCTGGTTGACGGTGCGGGCGACGGCTTCGCCGGGGATGGCGAGGGTGGCGCGGTGGCCATCGGGGTCGCGCGCGGCGCCGTGGGCTCCAGTGAAAGCTAAGCTATAGTTCCTAGCCCCTAAAGTCTTGTCCAGAAAGGACAACAGGTCCTGGACATCCAGGTCCAGATGAAGCACCAGCTCGCGCATGAGGGGCGAATCGGCCCCCACCTCGTAACCCAGGAGTGCCGAGGAGCCGAGGGACACGGCGAGCAGGTCGGTGCCCTGGCCCTGACCGAGCTTTTCCTCCGTAATCACCGTCTGCACCAGATCCATCTGGGCCTTCTGGCCGAACCAGGATGACCAATAGAGTTCGAGGAAATCCTCGGGATGGGTGGGATCGTAGGTCATGGTGCGGAGGGGCGGGATGGTCGCATCCTTCTTGCCCAGCGCGAACCAGCCCTCGTTTCTGTGCTTTTCGGGGGAATTGGCCTGATTGAAGGCAGCTAGCCAGTCGGCATTTTCGTCCCGGCCGCGGGCCATGAACTGTCCGGTGGCGTCGCGGTGAAACAGGTTGGCAGGCGCCTGGCCGGTGAGAAGGGTAGCGGCGCGGGAGTCGAGCGCCACGGCGAAGATGCGGTTATTAGAATCGGCGGCGGCGATCTGCTCGGCTAAGGTGGTGGCCTGAAGGGCTTCGGGGGCGGCGGAGACGGATTTTTGCGAGGCGCGGTCGTACCAGGAGTCGGCGACGATGCCGTGGAGCTGGGGGTAGGCTCCCGTGGAGACGGTCGCTAAACCACCGGAAGTAAAGGTAGTTGCGGCCATCTGGCATTCCGGGAAGTAGGCTCCTTCCTCGACCAGGCGGCGGAAGCCGGCGGGCGAGAGGAAATTGCTGAATAAATCCAGATAATCCGATCGAAATTGTTCGGCAATCAAAAGCACGACGAGTTTGGGTCGTGGTCGAGCGGCGGAGACACCCTTGGGGAAGCCCGCCCAACCCGCAGCCGAGGCGGCGAGAGAGACAAAGCGTCGCCGAGATACTAACATTTGACAAGAGTGTATCAGAGAGTATACCTATGCTACACTCGAACTGTTTTTACACGAAGGCTCCGTGGCGCTGATTTTAGAGCTAAGGTCTAAACCTTTTTAGTGTTAGATCCGATAAGTTAGACAGCGACCACGAGGAGGACAACGACGGTGGGTCACGACAACAGCGTGCTAGGGCTAGCTTCGATCCGTCGCAACCGAGGGCTGTCTCTCGAGCAGATCTCGCAGAACACGAAAATCAGCGTGCGGGCTTTGCAGGCGATTGAAGAAGGCGAATTCAAGAAACTTCCGGGCGGGATTTACAACACCAGCTATATCCGGCAATACGCCCGGGCGATCGAATTTGATGAATCGGAATTACTGGCGTATTACCACTCGAAGGCAGAACCGGTGCCGGAAACTTTTCCGATTGATCCAGATAAGCGTTTGAATTTAAGAGTTTTTCACTTCCTCGAACAGCACTAAGCAGGCCCTCCAGGTTCGCGCCACCTCTCCTGCCTCCCCTACAGCATCTCCCGTGTTCCCAACGCGGGCCAGCTTGAATTCTCCTCCAGCGTGATATTTAATATGAGCTCTTTTTGATGTCGAATTACGGTTATAGGAAGAGTCTTTTTCGCGCGAGATTCCTGTAAAATACTGGATATTTCTTTCGGACTTACCACCTTTTGGCCATCCACTTTGATAATGACATCGCCCGCTTTAAAGCCGGCTTTTTCCCCAATGGAATTCGCCGATACCGAACGGACGAGCACGCCTTCCTTGACGCCGAAGAACTCGGCGAGCTGCGGATTGAGCGCCTCGCTCTCGATGCCCAGCACGGGACTCCGCCAGCTCATCAGCGGCCGAGGCATATCGGGCAAGATCAGGACCGACGGCGGCATCGGCATTTCCGGAACGGGGGGCACGGACAGACCCGATGGCGGCTCTGTTGAAAGGGCCAC
Organism: Bryobacteraceae bacterium; assembly: GCA_030041035.1. GTDB lineage: Bacteria > Acidobacteriota > Terriglobia > Bryobacterales > Bryobacteraceae > QHXW01. The sequence goes on from JASHOO010000457.1 coordinate 25,970, forward strand.
GATGCTCGGCTGCCGCTGGCCGATGGTCGCGGTAAGAGTCTGGGTGCCGCCGTCACGCCACACGCTCAGCTTGGCACTGCGGCCCGGCGGCGTTTCCCGCACCAGGCGGATGAATTGTTCCCCTCCTTCAACGCGTTCGCCGTTGTATTCGAGCACCACGTCGCCCGCCTTCAGGCCGGCCTTAGCCGCGGGACTACCGGCATCAATGTATGTCACTTCCACGCCGATCTCTTCTTTGAGATGAAGCTCTTTGGCGCGATCCGGCGTGATATCCACCACCGCGACTCCCAGGTAACTGGAACCGTGCGACTGCACCACGATCCGGTTGGACGCGGCGCGCGCGGCGGGCGAGTCCGGGGGCGACCCGGCCAGTAGAGCCTGCGCCGCCATGCACGCCAGCCAAATCCCCAAAACGGCAATGTTGGTAGCCATGATTGGTTCCTCTCCGCCCCGGCAGGTTCACCTGAGCGTTTGTTTCGACCCCTTTTACTTCTGCTCCCGGCGGATATAAATCATACCGCCCGTTCCCGCAATGCGCAGCAGCGGCCCGCCGCCATTCAAAGCGCCTTCCGCGATGGTGGCGAAGCCGACGGCTTTCACCGGGACGTCCGGAAAATCGGAAACGATGCGCCGCGGACCGCCGTAACTCGCGTTCTGGGCGCGAATCGTGATCCTCAAATTGGACGGGATCCACACGGTGATGTCACCGGCGCTGGTGCTGAGAAAGGAATCCGCCGCGGGCTGGCTTTGGAATCGCGCGATGATGCTGCCCACGGCGGTGGACGCGTTGAGACTGCCGCCGTCGCTGGTGAGCTTGATGCCTCCGCCGCCGCTCTCGCATTTGGCGCCCAGCGCGGACCACACTTGAATCGGGCCGCCCGCGGCATTGTTGGCCGTGACCATGCCCTTGGCGTAATCGACATCAATGACACCGCCAGCGGTATCGGCGATGACGATGTTGCCGGCCTGGGTAATGTGAATGCCGCCACCGTTGGTTGAGCAACGCGCCGGGCCGTCCACCTGGTGCACGGTGATGTCACCGGCACCGGTTTCGAGAAACGCCTGGCCGTGAATACTCTCCGCGCGGATGGCGCCCGCGCCCGAGACACAGTGGCAATTGCCGCCGATTTTCCCGATGACGATATCGCCGCCGGCGGTTTTGGCCACGACATCATTTGCAATCTTGTCGAGCGACAAACGCCCGCCGCCGGATTCGATCTTCAACAGGCCGGCAAACTGCGTGGCATCGACCGCACCGGCGCGAGTCTCGATGACCACCTGGCCCGCATTTTCCGGCGCAGACAGCTTGAGTTCCGCCATTTCCGAGCCGCCCTGCACCAGCAGGTACGTCCAGGGGCCCTGCTGGTAGGTCATGACGCGATAGCTCGCGAGCTGGCGGCGCGCATCGGCTTCATCCCGCCCCTTGGCCCGCTTGTCCAGCTCGAAGGAGAGTTCGCCCGCAGCGCTGCCGCGGATGGTCACCGCCCCCACGGTGCGGATGCGGATGTTACCGTGCGGGGTGACGGGTGCGGAGCCCTTCTCGATTTGCACCCAAAACGGCCCGTCGCGGTGCAGATCCGGCTCGCCCGCATAGGCGATCACCGCCACTGCCGCCACCAGCCCGAGTGGAGCGCTTTTCCTCATCCTCTTAAAACGTCCCCAGCGATGCGTTCATGTCGCGCAGCGCATTCTGGCAGCGCATGCGAACGTAGCCGTTGTCTTCTTTGCCGACCAGAGTTTGCAGCACACCGATGGTGGCCGCGTCCTGATGGGTGATCAGCAGATCGATCACCTGGATGCGGACTCCGGGGTTCTGGTCCTTGAGCAAAACCTGCGCCAGCGTGCGCCGCACTTCCGGGTCGGTGGCAAAACTCTTCAGCCCCTCGAGCGCCTTCAGTCGGACACCGGGATTGGGATCATGCAGCACGGCCTCGAGCAGCATGCTGCGCGTTTCGGCGGAGTTGCACTGATCTTTCAACAATCCGACGGATTCAACGCGCACGCCCGGGTTATCCTGCTCGCGGGCGGCGGCCAGGAGCAGGCGGCGGATGTTTTCGTCGTCGAGGCGGCCGGAGACCACGCGGCGGCGCGTTTCATCGAGCGAGATCTGCACGCGGCCGGTGTTATCGGGCTGCACGGAGCGGATGCTGGAGATGATGGAATCAGGCGCAAGGCCGCTGAAACTGGCGCCGGAAAACGAGCCGCCGGTGAAGCGCGCCGCGAAGAAGCCCAGCGCCAGCAGCGCCACGGCACCCGCGGGCTGCGCCAAACGAATGCCCGGGTGCCAGAGCGAGTGAAACGCCTCGCGGAACAGGCCCCAGGGATCGGACGCCGTGCGGCGCACGGCCGGGGTGTCCTCGCGATAGATGGCGCGCGCCAGCTCGTGGCGGCACCCGGCGAGCAGGTCCGCGCCGGGTGCGAGCGCGTGGCGGTCGAGCGCGGCCGCGAGCGCCCTCTGGCGCTCCTGCTCCGTCTGGCACGAGGCGCACGACTGCAAATGGTCCTCGACGCCCTCCTCGACCTCGCCCTCGAGCTCGCCGTAATAATAAAGCGGAAGTGCTTTGGTCACTTCTTCGCAATTCATATCAAATCTCCTAACACCGCGCGCATCTTCTGCGTTGCGCGGAACAGACAATTCTTGGCCGCCTCTTCGCTGGTTCCCAGCACATCGCCGATGGCGCGCAGCCGCATTCCCTGGTAATGGCGCAATTCAAACACCATGCGCTCGCGAGGCGTCAGCTCGCCCAGCGCGGTTTGGATGCGGATCGAGACCTGGCTGTTCCACAAGCGCCGCTCCGGGTCGGCCAGAGCCGCTTCCTCTTCGAAGCTGTCCATGCGGTCGACGGGCCCGTCGGCGGTGTCCACCACCGCCGCCTCTTCGCGCCGCACTTTCCGTTTGCGCAAATGGTCCAGACAAATGTTGGTCACGATCCGGTACAGCCAGGTATGAAAGCTGCAATCGAACCGGAAGGTGTGGATGTTCCGGTACACCCGCAAAAAGGCTTCCTGATAAACGTCCCGCGCATCCTCCGGCGATCGCAACAGATTCATGGCCAGCCGCAGCACACTATGGTCGTAAGCGCGGACCAGTTGTTCGAAAGCGTCCTGATCCCCGCGCTGCACCGCCCGAATGACGGCGGCCTCATCCGGCTTGGCCGCAGCCCGCGCGCTGACCGCGCCGGCCGCATCTGGGAGCATAACCTCCGATTTTATCGCGATCCTTCTCTACCCACTGGGGATAGACGCGCGGATTACAGATTCGTCACGCCGGGTGAGACAAAGGTGGGGCCAACCGGCGGGCCGTGCGGCAAGCTGCTAATCCAAAGAAATCGTTCAGGTTGCGGACGCAAGGAAGCCCGCTGCTATGATACTGGCTGAGGGCATGAGGTGTGCGATCGAGTGGAGCCGAAGAGCTCGCCTGGTGGCGTGCGCGGCCATGGCGTTCAGCGCCTTCGCTCAGGCGCCCGGCCAGCGTTTCGAAGCATTGCAGCAGGCGCTGGGGCTCACCGATTTTCAGGTGTGGCAGCTTCAGCAGAAGCGTCCGCCCGCGGCGGCGAACCATCCGCCAGGGCCGGTGAGTGCGCAACGTGCGCTGGCAAGCCGTCCGGTGCAGAGCCGCGACCTTCCGCGCGGCCCGGCCATCGAGGATCCGCGCCAAATGGAATTGCTGGACGAAACCCAGCGCGCCAGGCTCGCGGAGATCGAGAAGGTTTTGGATCGCCGGGAGATGGCGACCCAGGCGGTCGCACTCGGTCTCATGACCGCCGACGATTGGCCTGGAATGCGCCTGTGCCGTAGCCGCATCGAAACTTCGCGATCGGAACTGAATCTCACCGACGCTCAAGTTGAGGAATTCGAGCGCATCGAGCAGGCTGCGCGCCAGCCTGTGGAGGAGGAGATCTGGCAGAAAGCGGATCTCCATCGGGCACTGCTCAATTCGGGCAGCCGCGACGATTCACCCGCGGTGGTTGAAGTGATGGCCGACATCGGGACGTTGCAGAAGCAATTCGACGAAATGAAACCGCCGCGCGACGAGGTACTGGCGATGCTGGATGACTCGCAGAAGGCCAGCATGGCGGAGTTCCAACGCGCTCTGGAACTGGCCCGGGAAGCGATCGATCTCCGGTTGTTCTATCCCGTACGGGGCGAAGTCCTCTGCAAATGAAGCTCACGGCACCGGGTAGCCGAAATGCCGTGCGCGGATTTCGCTCAGCACGAAAGCGAGATCGCGGCCGTTGCGCACCGGGAAGATGCCGTGCACCGATGGCGGCAATCTCACGTTGCACTCGAATATGCCCCTGCCGGCCTCGAATTCTGCGGTAGCCGCATCCCCAATCGACACGCGCTTGCGCCCTCGCGGCAAAATGTCGGCACGCCATCCGCACAGCGCCATGGGACCACGCTCAGATTAGCGAATCTGGCGGAGGGAGAAAATCGGCCCGGCGCGCCCGGCCGGAGACCCATCGTAGAATCAGTACTGATCGTGAGAGCGCTCCCGGCCGCCTGCGTCCTGATCGTGCTCGCCTCCAATTACGCCGGAGCCGATGACACACCGCCGCCCATCGCCACCGACCGGCCCGCCGTTACGGTCGCGGTAGGGACGGCCATTGCTGACCGCCCC
>JASHOO010000458.1 GCA_030041035.1 Bryobacteraceae bacterium
CGCTGCTCGCCGCTCTTTCCATCTACGGCCTACACCGTTACGACATCATTCGCACCTATTTCAAATACCGGAAGAACGCGACTAAAGAGCCCACGACCCGCCTCACTCAATTGCCGCGTGTCACCATACAATTGCCGATTTACAACGAGCGTTACGTCGTCGAGCGGCTGATCGACGAGGTCACCAGGATTGAATACCCCGCCGATTTGCTGCAAATTCAGGTCCTGGACGATTCGACCGACGACACCCACGGGTACGCGGAAGCGCTTTGCGAGCGTTATCGCGCCCTCGGCTTCCCGGTCGAATACCACCACCGTAACGATCGCCGCGGGTTCAAAGCCGGAGCCCTTTCCGAAGGTCTCAAGACCGCCACCGGCGAGTTTGTCGCCCTCTTCGACGCCGACTTTATCCCGCCGGCCGATTTTCTGTTGAAGACGATTCATCACTTCGCCGACCCCACCGTCGGCGTCGTGCAAACGCGCTGGACCTATCTCAATCGCGACTACAACTTCCTTACCGAAGTGGAAGCCATGCTGCTCGACGGCCACTTCATCCTAGAGCATGGAGCACGCTCGCGCGCCGGCTATTTCTTCAATTTCAACGGTACCGCCGGCATCCTGCGGCGGCGGATGATCGACGACGCTGGCGGATGGCAGGCCGATACCCTCACCGAGGATTCCGACTTGAGCTATCGCGCCCAACTCAAAGGCTGGCGCTTTGTCTATATGCCGGGCCTCGAATGCCCCTCCGAGCTCCCTGTCGAGATGCACGGCTTCCAGGTGCAGCAATCGCGTTGGGCCAAAGGCCTTACCCAAGTGGCCAAGAAGATCCTGCCACAAGTTTGGCGCGCCGAATTGCCCTGGCGGGTCAAGACCGAAGCCTTTCTCCACCTCACCCCCAATATTTCCTACCCCATGATGCTGGTCATGTCGGCACTGATGCTGCCCGTCATGATCGTGCGCTTCTACATGGGCATATGGCAGATGATGTTCATCGATTTGCCCCTGATCATCGCTTCGTTCTGGTCCATCTCGGCCTTCTATATCGTCGCGTACCGCGAATTGTTTCCCAAGCACTGGAAGCGGTCGGTGTACCTGCTGCCCATGTTGATGGCCGTGGGCGTCGCCCTCACTATCATCAACACCCGCGCCGTAATCGAAGCGCTCCTGGGCATCCACTCCGCTTTTGTCCGCACGCCCAAGTACGCAATCGAGGGAGCGCCGGTGAACCTCGAGCACAAAAAGTACCGTCGGAAGAGCGGTTGGCTGCCGTATGTCGAGCTTGCCGTGGGCTCGTATTTTCTTTACATGATCTTTTTCGCCATCGATACTTACAATTACTTCGCCATCCCCTTCCTGGCCCTGTTTGTGGCGGGTTACTTTTGGGCGGGCTTCGCAACGCTCTATCAGGAATATCAGGGCAGGCTCCGCTGGCTTCGCGAGCGGCGGGCCTTCGAGTTGGAAACCGCGCGGTAGCCGCCCCGGATATGCAGCCAGAGATCTCTCCCGTTATGGTGCGCGAAGCCAGTCTGCGCATCCGGCCCCTGGCCCGCCACACGCCCGTCTTCTCATCCACCAGCATCAACGAGGTCGCGGGCCTGGATGTGCACTTCAAATGCGAAAACATGCAGCGCGGCGGCTCCTTCAAGATTCGCGGCGCGAGCAACTTGATCCTCTCCCTCTCGGAGCAGGATCTCGCGCGCGGCGTCGTAGCTTATTCGTCCGGCAACCACGCCCAAGCCGTGGCCATTGCCGCGCGCCACGTCGGGGCTCCGGCCACCATCGTCATGCCTGCCGATGCGCCGCGCATGAAAATGGAGCCCACTCGCAATCAGGGCGCGCGCATCGTTACTTATGACCGGACAGCCGAGAGCCGCGAGGCCATCGCCGAGCAGATCCTGAAAGAGACCGGCGGCACTCTCGTTCCTCCCTTCGATCACCCCATGATCATGGCCGGCCAAGGTACCGCAGCCCTCGAGTTGCTGGAAGTCGTTCCCCACCTCGATGCCCTCATCGCGCCCATCGGCGGCGGCGGCCTGCTGGCAGGCTGCGCCACCATCGCCAAAGCCCTCAACCCGGACATTCGCATTTTCGGTGCCGAGCCTGAGCTGTCCAATGACACCTACCTCTCCCTGAAAGCCGGCCGCCGTGTGGCCGTCCAGCCGAGCGAAACGATCGCGGACGGGCTCCGCTCCCCCCAGCCCGGGGCGCTCACGTTTCCAATCTTGCAGCGCCACGTCGAGGAGGTCGTGCTCGTCACCGACGATCAACTCCGCGACGCCGTCAAATTTCTCCTCATGCGCATGAAGCTCCTGGTCGAACCGAGCGGCATCATTGCCGCCGCCGCGGTGTTGTACCACCGGCTGCCTAAGGGGATCCGCTCCATCGGAGTGATTCTCTCCGGCGGTAACCTCGATTTCGAGCACCTGGCTGCCTACTAGGTGCCCCTTCAATTTTTTACAATACGGCTATCTAAGCCATTGTGCACAATGGCTAATCACCAGGAGGATGACCAACCATGAGCGCAAATGTGAAGCCCGTCCCCGAGGGTTACCATACCGTCACCCCCTATCTGGCCGTTCATGGCGCCGCCAAGCTGATCGATTTTCTGCAACACGCGTTCGGCGCCACGGTGATCGGGCGCATGGAAGGGCCCGGCGGCGCCATCGCACATGCCGAGGTGCGCATCGGAGATTCCATCGTGATGCTGGGTGACGCTCCCCCCGAGTGGAAGCCCATGCCCGCCATGCTCCACATGTATGTGGCGGACACCGATGCTGCCTACCGTCGGGCGATCGCGGCCGGAGGCACGTCCGTTCGCGAGCCTGCCGATCAATTCTACGGCGACCGCAGCGCCGCCGTCCAGGACGCTTGCGGCAACCAATGGTGGTTGGCTACCCGCATCGAGAACTTGACCTCCGAAGAGATTCAAAAACGCGCCGCCGCCCAGCACTAAGTGAGCTCACGCCCGGATGCGCATTGCCATCGTCTCTGATATCCACGGCAACCGGACCGCGTTTGAAGCAGTTCTGACGGATCTCCGCCGGACCTCGCCCGACCTGATCCTCCACGGCGGCGACCTGGCTGACGCCGGTTCGAGTCCCGTCGAGATCGTGGATCGCATCCGCGATCTCGGCTGGCCGGGCGTCCTTGGAAATACCGACGAGATGCTGATCGCACCCGAGACTTTCGAGCAGTTCGCTCATCAGAAGCCCCAGCTCGAAACTCTTTGGGCCGCGACCCGCGAGATGGCCGCTGCAACGCGGGATGCGCTGGGAGACCGCCGGCTCGCATGGTTGGGCGCGCTGCCGCGCTCTCAGATACACGGCCCCCTGGCCCTCGTGCACGCCAGTCCTGAAAACGCCTGGAGCGCGCCTTCCCCCGAAGCGTCCGATGCGGAACTCGATTCCGTCTACCGCCCGCTCGGCCGGCTCATCGCCGTCTATGGTCACATTCATCGCTCCTACATTCGGAGCGTCGCCGGCATGACCATCGCCAACACCGGCAGCGTCAGTCTTTCCTATGATGGCGACCCCCGCGCCGCGTACCTCCTGCTGGATGATTCCACGCCTGCCATCCGCCGCGTGGACTACGACGTGGATAGCGAGCTGAAAGCTCTCGCCGCCTCCGGCCTTCCTCACGCCAGTTGGGTTGCCAGGATCCTCGCGAGCGCCTGCCCCCAGCTGCCCTAACCTGGCTCCGCAGCCTCTCAGTCGCTCCCCAGTCTGATATCATTCTGCCCAAATGACTGTCCTGTTTCGTATCCTCTGCCTCGCGACATTAGCGGCCGCGAGTCTTCTATTCGGGCAATTGCCGTCCGCCGAATCCCAGAAGATCGACGCCATCGCCAATGAGGCGTTGAAAGACACAGCCGCTCCCGGCGTCTCCATCGCCCTGGTCAAGGACGGCAAGGTTGCCTACGTGAAGGCCTACGGCTACGCACGGCTCGATCCCGCTACACCGGCCCGTCCCGAGATGCACTACTGCATCGGATCGGTCAGCAAGCAGTTTCTCGCCGCCGCGATTCTGCTTTTAGCCGAAGACGGAAAGCTGCACCTGGACGATCCTGTAGGCCGCTATTTGCCGGATCTCACGCGCGCAAACGAGGTCACCATCCGCGAGCTGCTCAGTCACACCTCCGGCTATCAAGACTACTACCCGTTGGATTACGTCGCCCCGTTCATGCTGCAACCGGTCTCAGCCCGCGAAATCCTGGATGGCTGGGCGAAGAAGCCCCTCGATTTCGAACCCGGCACGCGCTGGCAGTACAGTAACACCAACTTTGTGGCCGCCGGCAGCATCATCGAGCGCGTCACCGGCATGCCGCTCATGTCGTTTCTCCAGGCGCGCATCTTCAAGCCTCTCGAAATTACTGAGGCTCTCGATCTCTCCCGGCAACCACTCACCGATTCCGATGCCGCCGGCTACACCCGCTTCGCTACCGCCCCTGTGCGCCCGGTTGCTCCCGAAGGTCCCGGCTGGCTGTTCGCCGCGGGCGAGCTCGGATTGACCGCCCGCGACCTCGCCCTCTGGGACATTTCCCTGATCGACCGCACCCTGCTCAAACCTGCCTCGCTCGACGCCATGATGACACCCATCCGCCTCAAAAATGGAGCGCCCACCGATTACGGTCTGGGTATCGGCGTGAGCAATGCCGATAATCACCCGAAGCTGAGCCATGGCGGCGCCGTGTCCGGTTTCGTCTCCTCGAATACCGTCTGGCCGGATGCGCGCGCCGCGGTCGTAGTGTTCGCCAACCTGGATGGCTCCGCCGCTCCTTCAAGGATCACCAACCAGATCGCCCCGTTGCTCGTCACCCAGGAACTCGACCCCAACGCCGCCACAGAGCTCGACGAGGCCCGCCGCACCTTCAGCGATCTACAGCAAGGCAGAATCGACCGTTCCCTCCTCACCTCCGACGCCAACGCCTTCTTCACCCCGCAGGTTCTCGCCGATGCTGAAGCCAGCCTGAAACCGCTCGGCGCTCCACAAAGCTTCCGCCAGACTTCGGTTGAACTCCGTGGCGGCATGACCTACCGGCATTTCCAAATCACCTGCACTGGAAAGCCGCCTTTGCACTTGAGCACTTTCACCACACCCGAAGGAAAACTGGCGCAATATTTGATTCAGTGACGGCTGTGACTTCACGCCGCCGTCCGGCTTCGCCGCCCCGTCGACATCGCCAGCGGCTTCCCCGTCTCGAGTATGCTTTTCAAGCTCGACAGCACCTTCGGCCATCCTTCCGTGATGCTGTGCAGCATCGCCGAATCCGGTTCCAGCTCATCATGCGTCACTGTCAAACGCACCGCCTCCATGTACGGCTCGATCTCGAACGTCACCCGCGAATGCTTGGCCTCATTCTGCGCATCGGCCGGCAAGGCCCACGTCACCACCAGCCGCTGCGGCGGCTGAGACTCCACCACTTTGCCCACGATGTCCACCGCCTTGGAATCGTCGTAGTCCTCGTGCCTCCACGTCGAGCCGGGCTTCCAGTCCGATGCATTCCGGTGCCGCCACCAGTACTGCTTGGTCATCTCGCCGTCCGTCAGCGCATTCCATAGCTTCTCCGGGGTCGTGTTGATGTATGTCACATAAACGAACTTCGGTTTATTCATCCTCATTTCCTTCCAGGGCTTTTTTTAAATCGTGCAGCGCGCGCAGCCGCTGCCGTTCGAACTTGCCGATCCATCGCTCGTATATCTCGTTGATCGGCACCGGATTCAGGTAGTGCAGCTTCTCGCGTCCCCGCCACACCGTCGCCACGAGATTCGCCTCTTCCAGTACCGCCAGGTGCTTCGTCACTGCCTGCCGCGTCATGTCCAGCCGCTCGGCAAGCTGGCCCAGCGTCTGCCCATTCGTCGTGTGCAGCATGTCGAGCAGCTTCCTGCGGCTGGCATCTGCCAGAGCCTTGAACACCTTGTCCACTTCCGCCGCCATCTCACACCCGGATTATATGCAACCATTTGGTTGCATGTCAATGAAATATTTGCAGCGCCCTGGAACTGTTACTCTAGTCCATCATGCCCTCTGTAGCCGTGCGTCCCCGCTCGCCGGCCCTGGCGCCTTTTATCTCGTCGTTCCAATACCATTCGGGCGAAATCCCCGATGCCATGGAACGAATCTTGCCCGGCGGCCGGGTTCACCTCATGGTGAACTTGTACGAGGACGAGTTCCGCACCTACCACGGCCCCGATTCCGCCGCCGTCCATCGCACACACGGCGCCGTTTTCGCAGGACCGGCCTCGCAACCCAGTGTGATCGATACCCGCGAGCAGCGCTGCCTCGTCACCGTCGATTTCAAACTCGGCGGCGCTTCCGCGTTTCTCCGCGCGCCCGTGAGCGAAGCTCACAATCAGCTCGTCGAGCTCGATCATCTCTGGAGACACGACGGCCGCCTCCTTCGCGAACGCCTGCTCGAAGCACGCTCGCCCGAAGCCATGTTGCGCATCCTCGAAACCGTGCTGCTCGACCATCTGGTGCACGCCGGGAATCCCGACCCTGCCATCCCCTTCGCCGCCTCTCTCCTGGAACGCGGCCTCCCTGTCTCCCACGTGACCTCGTGCCTCGGCTCGCTCCCCAAAACCTTCGTCCGCCGATTTCGCCGGCGCGTAGGAGTCTCACCGAAACGCTTCGCCCGCGTCCGCCGCTTGCAGCGCGTTCTCCAATCCATCAACTGCTCGGGCCCCATCGATTGGTGCGACGTCGCCGCCCGCCACGGTTTCGCCGATCAGGCCCACTTGATCCACGACTTTCGCGACCTCACCGGTCTCACCCCCGCCGCCTATCGCCCGCGCTCCCGCGACGAACACAACCACGTACCCGTCACCCGCCCCTGACGCTTTTCTACAATACAGCGCCGCGGCATTCGCCTATCATGGATTCATCTCAAAGGGATGCCATGATCAAAAATCGTTCCGTTCCACCCGACGACGTTCTGCCCCACATCCTGTATCGCGATGTCCCCACCGCCATCGACTGGCTCACCCGTACCTTCGGCTTCACTGAGTGCTACCGGTACGGCGAGCCCGAGGGATCCGTCAGCGGTGCGCAGATGCACATCGGCCGCGCCTGGATCATGCTCAAACGCGCCGTGGCGGACCAGTCGACTCCCTCGCAGCTCGGCTACGGAACGCAGAGCCTCACCATCTTCCTCAATGACCTCGAAGCGCACTTCCAAACAGCCCGAGCCGCCGGCGCCAAAATCATCGAAGACCTCCACGAAACCGTCTACGGCGAGTTGCAGTACGCCGCCCAGGACCTCGACGGCCACCACTGGCTCTTCTCCCGCCACGCGCGCAATGTCAGTCCTGAGGCATTCGGCTCCACCGTCGCCCGCTACGTCAGCCCTTTGCGGCTGCCGTGCTTCTGCTATCTCGAGGTTCCCGCCGCCGACGCCCATCACTCCGCCGCCTTCTACGAAAACATCTTCGGCTGGAACATCCGCCACCGCGACACCGGCCGCCCCAGCTTCGATGACGCCGCCGGAAACATCAGCGGCGCCTGGGTCACCGGCCGTCCCGCTTCACGCGACCCCGGTCTGCTCCCCTACATCTGGGTCGAAGACATCCAAGCCACCGTCGCCAGCCTGCGCTCTCACGGCGCCGAAATCGTCGATACTCCTCACCCCGACAATCCCGGTAGCACCAGCACCATCGCCACCTTCCGCGATCCCGCCGGAAATCTAATCGGACTGTACCAGGAACAGGAATAAGATGTTTGAGAAGATCTCCCCATGCGATGCGCCACTTTCGCCGCCCTTCTGAGTGCCGCCCTGTTGCCGCTCTCGGCTCAGGAACTCGCTCCTACCCCGCCTATGGGCTGGAACAGTTGGGATTCTTACGGCCTGACCATCTCCGAAGCTGAGTTCCGATCCAATGCCGATTGGATGGCGCGCCACCTCAAGCCCTCCGGCTGGCAGTACCTGGTAGTGGATGAGGGCTGGTATTTACAGAATCCCGAAAGCGGCGGAAAGCCCGCATGGCAATTTACCCTCGATGAGAACGGTCGCTTCACCCCGGCGCCGAAACGTTTCGCTTCCGCCGTGGGCGGCGCGGGTTTCAAGCCTCTCGCCGGCTACGTGCATTCGCTCGGCCTCAAGTTTGGCATCCATCTCATTCGCGGCATTCCGCAGCAAGCCGTCGCGCGCAACCTCCCGATTGCCGATTCCTCCTATCGCGCCGCCGATGCCGCCGACACGTCGGATACCTGCTCCTGGAATCCCGACAATTACGGTGTCAAAGCCAACGCCGCCGGCCAGGCCTATTACGATTCGCTCGCAAAACTCTACGCGACTTGGGAACTCGACTTCATCAAGGTGGATTGCATCTCGAGCCGCCCCTACAAGGCGGATGAGATTCACATGATCGCTGTGGCCTTGAAAAAAGCCGGCCGCCCCATCGTCCTGAGCCTCTCGCCCGGACCCACGTCACTCGCCGTTGCCGATGACGTGCGCCAATACGCGCAAATGTGGCGCATCTCCGACGATCTTTGGGATTACTGGAAGCCCGCTCTCGCCGATGACGGCTGGACGCAAACTCTGTACGGGCAATTCGCCACTGCCGTCGCCTGGACTCCCTACATCGGACGCGACCACTGGCCGGATGCCGATATGCTCCCCATCGGCTACCTGGGCCCCCGCCCGGGCCTCGGTTCTGCGCGCCAGTCCCGTTTCTCTCACGTCGAGCAGCGCACCCTGCTCACTTTCTGGTCCATCATTCGCTCGCCGCTGATGATCGGTGGCGACCTGCCGCATAACGACGACTGGACAACGGCCCTCCTGACCAACCCCGAAGTGCTTGCCGTCGACCAGCACTCCACCGCCAATCGCCCTCTGATCACTACCAACTCTCTCGTCATCTGGACGGCAAATGCGCCGGATGAGAAAGGCCGTTACCTGGCCCTCTTCAATCGCGGAGATGGCGTCGAGAACCTCGCGCTCGAGTGGAACGAAGTCGGCCTCGCGCCTGGCCGAAGCTATGCGTTGCGTGATCTCTGGGAACACAAAGATCTCGGCCGTGCCCTCTCTCTCCAGCTCACGTTGCAGCCACACGCCTGCGTTCTGTATCGCGTGAACGAGTAGCGAGCCGCCTGCTCCACTCCGGCCTTGCCCTAGCTCCTGGCTCCTCAAAGCCAATTTAGAGCCGGAAAGCGGACTAGAGAGAGAATCCTGTTCGGCGCCCTCGAATGCGCCTCTCTCCGAGGCGCAGCGGCGCG
>JASHOO010000459.1 GCA_030041035.1 Bryobacteraceae bacterium
AAGCACAGAATCATCCACGCCGTGATGACCGCCAGTTGCGGGCCGAGCTGCGAGATATGCGTGCCTTGCAGCATGCTGGCCCGCAGCCCGTCGATGACGGCGGTCAGCGGCAGCGCGCGCACGAAGGGCTGAAAGACGTCCGGGAAGCGGTCGGCGGAGAAGAAGACGCCGGAAAAAATCCACATGGGCAGCATGACCAGGTTCATCAGGCCCGACGCTGCTTCCATGGTTTGGGCGCGCGAAGCCACCAGCAGCCCCAGCGTGCTGAATGAAACCGCGGAAATCAGGCAGAATGCCGCCAGTTCCCAAAGCGATCCACGCACTGGCACACCAAACGCGAGCACGCCAAAACCCAAAATGGCCGCGATCTCGACATAGAGCAGCGACAATCGCGAGAGCAGGAAAGAAAGCAGGTATTGCCAGCGCGGCATCGGCGAAGCGATGAGCCGCTTCAGGAGCTTCTTGCGGCGAGCATCCACAATGGTAAAACCGATGCCCCAGATCCCGCTGCCCATCAGATTGGTGCCCACGAGTCCGGGCACTAGAAAGTCGATGTAGCGGGAACCCGGCTCGCGCACGTAGTTATCGGCGGCCGGGACAGCGTCGCGCGCACCGGCCGCCCGTTGCACCGCATGATCCACCAGCATCTTTGCTGCCCGGCCGTCCGGATTGGTGTCGTCGTAACGGTAAGTCACGCCGCCATTGGCAGCGGGCAGAGCCAGCAGCACAATCCGGCCGGCTCGTAGCGCCTGCTCGCCCGTCGCGCGATCCACCTCCTGAACGGAGAGCGTCTTGTCGGCGCGCATCGCACGGGCCAGATCCCGTCCCACAGCCGCCACCTTCACCACGTCGGCCGGGCGGTTTCGAAATGCGACGCCCAGGCCTCCGGCCAGAAGAACGGGAAACACGAATACCCAGAACACCGCTTCCGGCTCGCGCCAGAACTCGCGAAACCGGACGAGCGTCAGTTGCACGAGCGAGTTTTCAATAAACGGCTTGCGCTCGGCCGCAGGGCGCAACTCCTGGGCTACAGCCGTGCCTTCACTCATCGCGCAGGTGCCTCCCGGTGAGGGATACGAAAACGTCTTCGAGTGTCGCGGAGTGCGTGCGCAGCTCGGTGAGTGCAATCCGGCCGCGAGCCAGCTCATCAAACAGGGCGGGCACGGCGCGGTGCAGCACGGTAACGTGCAGCCGGTAGCCGCCGTTTTCGCAACGCGCCACGCGCACGCCTTCCAGCCTTTCGAGCGCCGCCAGATCCAGCGCCGCGGCGCCGTCCACTGCAAACTCCACCATGTGCTCAGCGCCGATGGAGGCGATCAGCTCCCGCGGTGTGCCGAGCGCAATGACCCTGCCATGATCCATCACCGCCACGCGCTCGCAGAGCCGCTCGGCCTCATCCATGTAATGCGTCGTCAAAATGATGGTGCGGCCTTCGGTTTTGAAGCGCTCAATCAAATCCCAAAGCTGGCGGCGCGCCTGCGGATCGAGGCCGGTAGTCGGCTCATCGAGAAACAGCAGATCGGGATCGCCCACCAGCGCGCACGCGAGCGCCAGCCGCTGTTTCTGGCCGCCGGAGAGCGCGCCCACGCGCGACTTCCGCTTCTCCTCGAGCTGCACCATCTCAATCACGTCAGAGACCGCCGGGCCCCGGCGATAGAAGCTGCGAAACAGGCGCAGTGTCTCATCGACGGTCAGCTTCTCCGCAAGCTGCGTCTCCTGAAGCTGTACGCCCAGGCGCTGGCGCAACTCCGCCGCACCGGTTTCCCAATTCAAGCCGAGCAACTCGACGGTACCGGCATCGGGCTTGGTCAGCCCTTCACAAATCTCGATGGTGGTGGTTTTGCCCGCGCCGTTAGGTCCGAGTAATCCAAAGCACTCGCCCGGGCTCACGTCCAGATCGAGGCCGTCAACGGCTACGACATCGTCATAAACTTTGCGAAGACCGCGCACGCACACGGGAGGCGCACTCGGTGTCATGGGCATAATTCAGTATCTTCCGCCAGAAGCGCATGCGCAATTGCAGCGCGATTCATATTTTATCTGGCCATTATGCCGTTTAGTACAACTCGGATTTCTCTGGAAAGTGACGCGGAATTCGCACCTGTGTTATACTGTTTTGGCACCTTCAACTTCAGGCTTTGTCGCCCACTTCCATTCAGATAACCAAAGATATAAGTCTCCGCGTCGAAGACATCTAATGCAGGCCTAAATCGGCTTGTATTCTCACTGAGAAGAACTGGAGGAGAAACCTTGAAAACTGTCAATGAAGCAGCCAAAATCCCCCGGCAGTACCTGTTCGCCAGCGATTTCGATCAGACCTTGAGTTTCAATGACTCCGGGCTGATTCTCAGCGAGCTGCTGGGCTCTTCGGCATTTGAACAAAAGGTGGCAGGCCTGACGCGCGCGCATTTCGTCCAGCAGGGGGCGGAGCTGGCCTACCTGCTGCTGCACGATCCCGAATACCGCCATGTGCGCAAGGAGCATTTGATCGAGGTCGGCAAACGCGTTCACCTGAAGCAGAATATTCACATGCTTTCCCAGTTCTTGAACGATCTGGATGGCCGTCACTTTGAGTTTTATGTGATTTCAGCCGCTCCCGAGGAAGTCATCCAGTCGGCGCTCGAAGGCATCGTTCCGGCGGATCATATTTTCGGAACACGCTTCGGCTACGATCCGGCGAGCGGCGAGATTCAATCCATCGTTCGGGTTCCGGCCGGCTACGGCAAGGTGGCTGTGCTGGAGGAACTCCGCGCCAGGCTGCAAGTGGGGCACGACCGCGTGGTCTACGTCGGCGACGGCAGCTCCGATCTTCACGTAATGCTGCACCTCAATCGGCTGGACGGCCTGACCATCGCCGTTTCCGAAAACAAGTATCTGACTCCCATCGCCAAGCGCACGCTGCTCAGTGACAACGCATTGAGCGTGCTGGTACCGGTGCTCGAAGAGATCGCCGGCTGGGACGCGCAGAAGATTCGCGCGCTGTTTGAGGCACACGGGCTGGTGCTGCGGGAATGGGACAAAGTGCGGACCGACTCGGTCACCATCTGCGAGACCTCGCAATCGAGCGAGCAGCCGCATGTTTGAGTGGATCGGCTGGCTGGCCACCGCTACGTTCGCCAGCTCATACTTTTTTCGCAGACCCGCGGTCTTGCGCCGCATCCAGGCGCTGGCTGCGCTGCTATGGATCAGCTACGGCGCCATCATCCACGCGCTTCCCGTGATCGTGGCGAATGTGGTGGTGGCCGCCGTGGCGGTCTTTTCCTCATTGCGCGCGGACCGGTCTTCCGCCTGAATGCACCCGGTCCGGCATGATAGTAAAATCGCAGAGTGAGCACCAAAGTTGACTTGCGCTCGCTTCTGAACCAACTGCAACACCTGACTCTCGAGCTGATCAAAGCGGAGAATCGAGTTTTTCTCGCTTCCGCCCAATGTATCCCTAACGATTCCGCTGAGGTATTCAGAGAGTTCAATGATTCCCTGGCGCTCGAGGAGCGGCTGCGGGTTGAGCGGCAGCAGGTAGTCGTCGAGATTCGCGCCCGCCTCAGGCAGGGTGGAACGCAGTCCTCGCGGTTTGCGTCCCAACCTTGAGCGATTGCCGGTGCGTGCCGCCATTATCATCGCGACCCTGTTCGCGCCATTTGTGCCGGCACAAACGTGGGAAGCTGCGATCGGACGGCAGTTGGCCCAAGAGATCGAACGTCAGTACCGGATTTTACCCGATCCAGCGGTTACCGGCTACGCCAAAGGTCTTGCCGGCCGCGTAACGCAAAGCGCGGGGCTGAATGTGCCCGTCAGTCTCAAGATCCTCCAGGACGGCGAAGCCCGGGTCTTCACTTTCCCGGGCGGATTCGTCTACATCACCACTGGCCTCATCGCGCGCACGGAGACGGAAGCGGAATTCGCTGGCGTGCTGGCGCACGAGATCGCCCATTTGAAACTCCAAAACGGCTATTATTCGTCTGCCGGCGCCGCCACCAGCGTCGCGCCGCCGCGGGTGTTCATTGGATGTTCCCGTTGGACTCTCAACAGCCAAATTCCGCTTACTTCGCTTGCCGAATTGCGGAGCCGTGAACAAGAAGCCGATACCGCCGCTATCCAATTCCTGCGGGCCGCAGGCTATGATCCGCTGGGAATGATCGAGTTTTACAACAAGCTCCGGTATGACGAGCCGCAGCTGGCCCAGACCTGGTCTTCCGACAATCTGATGATGCTGCACAGTTACGTCGAGGAATCCGTCCCTCCTGATCCCGAGTTCATTGTGAACACAGCCGCTTTCGATGCTATCCGGAAGCGCTTCCTGCCCGAACCGAAGCGAGTTCCCTCACCCGCAAACCGCCCGACGCTGAGAAAAGTGAGCTCGCCCGTCACGCTGCATTGAACGCCATCCCGCCGAAGCTCACCACGCTTTGCGAGTCGATATTCCAATGTTCGTACCGCAGCAGGTTCCCGCGAGCCTGAGGAACAGCCCTGAGAAACGTGTAAAGCGGCGACGATCCGCACCATTTCAAATCGTCACGCTTCTCCTGCACCAGGTTCCAGAAGCCCTCCGCATCGCCGGCAGCAACCCGCTCGATGCGGCCCCGGTCGCGCGCGGCCACTTCCTGCATCACACCCTGATCAGCGCGGGCTGTGAAGGCGTCGCCATACCTGCGTCCGATGTGCGCCATGTCAATCCCCAGCACCCAGAACAATCGCTCGCCTTCGCGTCCGGCCATCTCACCCAGCGCCTCGAGGAAACTCCGCACGTTTTCGTCCTGTTCCGGCCTGCCTCCCAAATAAATACTGTGCGCGTAGGGCCCGCACAAAATGGGCAGAATGCGAATCTGCGGCCCGTACAAATGTTGCAGGAAAAGCACCTGAAACTCGATCGAGTGCTCCACGGCGTGGCAGTAATCTTCCATCTGAATGGCGGGGGCGGCATGCTGCTCCAGCCAATCCACCAGCCCCACGTCCACGCTGCTCTCACCCAGCGGCGTCAGAAACGGTTTGCGCGTCAGCCCGAAGCGTTCCGCCTCGCCGTAATGCGACGTACCCAAGATGACAAACGTTCGCTCCCGGTATGCCGGCGACATCATCCCGTAAGCCGCGCGATAGGACTGCCAGCCGCCCTCCGGACTCACGTGCGGCGCTGCGATCCCTACCAGACCATCCGTCTGCGCTGCCTGCGCCTCGCCCATGTATCGTCCCAACGTCACCCGCAACGGTTCGATCTCGGCCGGGTATGCGCTGCCTGCCTGGACCGCATCGCGCTTCGGCGCCGCACGAAACGCGCGCTGTCGCTCGTCCTTCATGCCCTCGAAAATCTCGTTCTCGAGAAACCCGCTCCTGCTGAGTGTGCCGATCAGATGCGCCGCCAGTTCTGACGTATCCAGATCGCCCGTCGCCCGTACCAGCATGGCTTTCACGTCCAGTTCCGTCTGCGCTCCATCGAAGCACTGCAGGCAGGGCACCAGAACCGGCGGAATAATCAGCGTCGTATCGGAATAACGGAAGGGGTCACGGATTAACAGTCCGGGCCGGTCCGGCACCGGCGAAGGCATGAAGTCCAGACTGTTCCGCAGCCTAGCGAGTGGTTGCGCCAACCTTCATCGTAGCGCAGCATCCGGCCGCACCCGAAACAAATCGAGCAGCCGCTGGCGGTCATAAGCCGAAATCCCGGAGTGGCGGCGGATATCCTCGCGCCCGCTGAGCTGCCGGCGATAACGTTCGAAGTACTCGGGAATGTCGCCGCCATAGCCGAAGTTGTACATGATGTCCTCGAATTTCCCGGTATGGGAAAGTCCTAGCGCGTGCCCGCTTTCATGCAGACAAGTGAGGTACACGATGGCATCTCGCAGCAGATGATCGCGGCTCGCCGCGGCGTAAATTTCATCGCCGAGTTGGGAAATATTGGGATTCACGTAGATCGCTGAACCCCGCTTGCCGTCCACCATGATGGGATGCGCCTCCCCATACAGCCGGGTCCGTTCCGAAGCCCAGTAAATGCGGATGCGCGCGTGATCCTCCGCCGCGCCTGGAAACTCGAGCGCCGGCCGGGCCGCCCGCAGCCATGCCTGAAGCGCCCACTGCGCCAGCTCCGGGTCCCCGGCCTGGCAACCGGACGCGAGCGCAGCCTGGGCCGAACACGGCTCAATCCAGCAACTGAAATCTTCAGCGGCCAGACACGCCGCGGCGCAAATCAGCCCCAGAATCAGTTTCACGGCTTGCGGGTGGCTTCGAGTTCCAGCCGCTCGGCAATCAGGCGAAGCTGCGCTTCCAGTTCCGTCACGCGGCGCTGCAACTCCTCAATTTGCTGGCCTTCCGGATCAGGAAGATTACCATGCTCCAGCAGCCCTCCGGCTTCGCGGCGCGTGCGCACTACGCGCCCCGGAATGCCGACCACGGTCGAACCATCCGGCACCGGATGCACCACCACCGACCCCGCCCCGATCTTCACGTCGTCCCCGATCCGGATGCCCCCCAGCACTTTCGCGCCCGTCCCCACCACCACGCGGTTGCCGAGCGTCGGATGCCGCTTGCCTTTCTCATTGCCCGTTCCGCCCAGCGTCACGCCCTGGTACAGCAGGCAATCGTCGCCAATCTCCGTCGTCTCCCCGATCACCACCCCCGCGCCATGATCGATGAAGAACCGCCTCCCGATCGTCGCTCCGGGATGAATTTCGATCCCTGTGAAAAATCGTGAAATCTGCGAGATCACACGCGGAACCAGCGGAATCCGGGCTTC
This sequence comes from Bryobacteraceae bacterium, assembly GCA_030041035.1. GTDB lineage: Bacteria > Acidobacteriota > Terriglobia > Bryobacterales > Bryobacteraceae > QHXW01. The sequence goes on from JASHOO010000459.1 coordinate 6,725, forward strand.
ATACAGCTTGTGCGCCAGCCGGTGCAGCAAAATGGCGTGAAATCCGGGGTAGCACAGAATAATCTCGACAACGCTCCTGGCTGCCGGATCTTCCCGGAAAATCGTGTCCACCTGCTCTCGAATAGCCCGAAACATGTAAACCCTAAGTCGTTGGATGATTCCCGCCCGCAAGCCGCCGCAATAGTTTATGTTTGGCTCCCGCGCGAGGCTGTGTCAAGCTGGACCGGTTGACCTGGACACGGCCTGGTCGGTCAAGTAATTCTATATACTGCGGCAGGCCAGAATTCGGAGTGCCCAAACATGCGTAACGAACCCACTTCATTGAGACTGTACCGGTCTCTCTCTCATTTCTCTCGCGAAATCGTGCAGGATGCGCGGCACGCGCTCCGTCTTTGGGTTCGCCGGCCCTGGCAAACCGGCTTCGCCATTCTCGCATTGGCCATCGGCATCGGTGCGAGTACCGGCGTCTTCAGCGTGGTCAATGCGCTGCTGCTGCGTTCGCTGCCCTTCCATGATCCCGAACGCCTGGCTTACCTGCGCTGGTTTTTCGAGCCGCAGGACAGCGCCCGGCAATTTCACCAATGGCGAGGTCAGAGTAGCTATCTTGCCGATGCCGCCGTCGTCGAGGACGTCGACGCCAATCTGGGCGGAACGGGTGAATGGCGCCGGGTGCATGTGGCCCAGGCGTCTTCGAATTTCTTCTCGCTGCTGGGCACGCAGCCTGTGCTGGGTCGCGGGTTCGCACCCGGGGACGACGTGGACGGCACGGGTTGGGGATCGCCCGGGCCGAACGCGGTAGCCGTCATCAGTTACGGCCTTTGGCAAACGCTTTTCGGCGGCGACCAGCGAGCCCTAGGTTCGACCATTCGCGTGGATGGAAATCCGCTGACCATCATTGGCGTGGCGCCTCCTGGGTTCGATTATCCCGGCAAAACGGTTTTGTGGAAGCCGGCCGCTTTCAGCCCCGGTAACAAGGGCTGGCAAACCATCGCGTGCCTGAAACCCGGAATCACCTGGACGCAAGCCCGCGCCGCCTTCGCCATTGAAGCGGAGCGTTTCTGGCCCGACCGCACGCCGCTTCAGAGAAGCCAGTACCCTTCAACCATCACTCAGCTCAGGGACGAACTCGCCGGGCCGGCCAAACAAGGCTCACTCGTGCTGATGGCTTGCGTGGTGCTGATCCTCCTGATCGCCTGCTCGAACGTTGCGAACCTGTTGACGGCGCGCACTGCGGATCGTGCCCCGGAGCTTGCCATACGTTCCGCCCTGGGAGCCAGCCGGGCGCGCATCTCGCAACAGTTGCTGACCGAGTGTGTGCTCCTCTCGCTGGCTGCCTGCGTCGGCGGAATTTTCCTCGCGCTCTGGACCACGTCCATCGCGGCAGCGTTTCAACCCGCGGCGCTGGCTGCCCAGGCATACTCCATTCTCGACGGCCGCGTGCTCTCGTTTGCCATCGCGGTTTCGGTTTCGAGCGGGTTGCTTTTCGGTGTCCTGCCCTCGTTCTACGCCAGTCGCGTCCCCAGGTTCGGGACCCGTGCCTCCGGCGACATCCGTAGCTCTCGCCTCGTTCGCGAAACATTGGTCGCTGCACAGGTCATGCTCACGCTCGTCCTGGTTACGGCTTCGATTTCCGTGGGCCGGGCGTTTCTCGATCTCATGCGCGTCGATCGCGGATTCGACCGGAAAGGCCTCGTCACCGTAAACGTTTCGCTCGAAGGAACCACTCACGATTCCGATAGCAGCCGGCTTGCCTACTTCCAGGAAGCGCTGACCCGCATCCGGAAGCTTCCCGGCGTGCGTAGCGCCAGCGCCACCGAGTTCCTCCCGCTCTATGCCACCGGGTTTGTTGGAGGACGGTTTGGCATTGACGGCCATCCGGCAGCCGAGAGTTCCATGATGGTTCCCGTGTTCCCCGACTACTTCCGCACTATGGGCGGACGGATTCTCCGTGGCCGTGAATTCACCACCGCGGAAGTGCAGGGCGACACGAGAGTCGCGGTGGTGAATGACCGGTTCGCCTCCGAATTTGGCTCCGCCGCCGATGCCGTGGGCCACCAGGTGACCATCGACAACGATCCTCCCTTGAAAATCATCGGCGTCGTCAAAGGCATGGACTACATGACCGACGGAGCCAACGCCGGCCAGGTCTTCGTTCCCGCCCACGCGCCCGGCGGCTTTTTCTCGACCTTCGTGGCCCGCGTCAACGGACGCGCCCAAGACCGCCTCGCCATGATTCGTGATACGGTCCGGTTGGTGGATCCCCAGGTTCCGGTATTCGGCGTAAAAACCATGGAGCAGCGGATGTCCGAAGCCCTCGCCCGGCCGCAATTTTACAGGACCGCCGTCTTCTGCTTCGCCGCTTTCGCGCTGCTTCTGGCCATCATCGGGATCTATGGCATCGTCTCCTATGCGGTTTCCCGAAGAACGCAGGAAATGGGCATACGCCTCGCCCTGGGCACAACGCCGGCGCGGCTTCGCCTGTTCCTGCTGCGCCAGGGGCTGATCCCCATCGCCGTGGGCGCCGTCGCTGGAATCGCCGCAGCCGTACTCAGCGGTCGCCTGCTCGACAGCCTGGTCAACGGCGCCAAACCCGTGAACGCCATGGCCTATGCGTTTTCATTGCTCTCCATCTCGTCGATTGCAGCCATCAGCATCTGGATCGCGACTCGCCCCATTGCCCGGCTCGACATCGCGGATATCCTTCGGTCGGAGTAGTGCACGGACGCCAGGAAGTAGGCTACGATTGGCCATCATGATGCCGGCCGCCAGTTCTGACCACGAACAGGTTCGCCTCCTATTGCAGCGGATCAATGATGCCTGGCTTCGGGGCCCTGTCGAACAGATCCCGCAAAAACTCGGAGATTACTTTCACGACCAGATGGTCATTCGTGGGCCGGACTTCCAGGAACTCGGCCGCGGCAAAGCGGCGTGCGCGAAAAGCTATCGGGATTTCTTGAACCAGGCCAAGGTTCACCGTTGCCAACTAGCCGAACCGCAGATCGACGTCGCCGGCGATACTGCCGTGGCTGCCTATGCCTGGGAAATGACCTACGAGTTGAACGGCCAGACCTACACCGAATCCGGGCACGATTTGTTCGCTTTCACCCGCGATCGGGGCCGTTGGCTCGCTGTCTGGCGGACTCTATTGCCCTCAAGGTAGCGCGAACGCCACCACGTGCGATCCCGCCGCGACGGCCACGTATTGCCTCCCCCCGGCCATGTACGTCATCGGCGATGCTTTCCACAGTTCGCTCGTCTGGTAATGCCACAGTAGTTTTCCGGTCTTGGCATCGGCCGCGGCGAATGCGCCACTGTCTTCGCAGAAAAACACCACCCCGCCCGCAGTCGAGAGCACCCCGCCCCACGAGTCCGCTTCTCCCGTCTGCGGCAACTCCCACGCGATCTTGCCGGTCTGCAAATCAATCGCGCGGAGGAATTTCTGGCCGTGATCGTCCGGGGGGTTGCGCGTGTCGCCGCCATAGTACGACTCGCCCGGCGTCCACACCGCCTCGGCCTTCGTGTAGATGTTGCATTTTTCGAGCGCCATCAGGTAAAACAAACCCGTCGCCGGATCGTATGCGTTCGAAAACCAGTTCGTCGCGCCATCCACCGCCGGACAGGCTCTGACGCCTGGTCGCGTGGGTATGGCGTCCGGATTCGGGATCGGCCGTCCTTTGGCGTCGATTCCTTTCGCCCAGGTCAGTTTCTGCACAAACGGCGTCGCCCGCAAAAATTCGCCGTTCGTGCGGTCCAGAACGTAGAAGTAGCCATTGCGATTGGCATGCAACAGCAGTTTGCGCGGCTTGCCCTCAAAATCGGCGTCCACCACCATCGCGGTTTGCGTTGAGTCCCAATCGTGCAAATCGTGCGGTGTGTACTGGAAATACCAGCGCAGCTTTCCCGTCTCCGGCTCCAGCGCCAGCACGGAATCGGAATAAAGATTATCGCCGATGCGCTCATCTCCGTTGTAGTCCGGGCACGGATTTCCCGTGGTCCAGAACAGCAGATTGGTTTCCTTGTCGTACGTGCCCGTCAACCACGCTGCCGCGCAAGGATGGTCGATCACCTTCCCCTTCCACGTCTCGGCCAGCGGCTCGCCGGGCGCCGGAACCGTCCAGAATCGCCACGCCCTCTCGCCTGTCGATGCCTTGTACGCCGCCACGAACCCGCGTATCCCTTCGTCTCCTCCCGAGGTGCCCGACATTACCAGGTCATTCACCACCAGCGGCGCCGATGTCGCGCCGTAGTTCTGGTGCGAGTCGGCCATCTCCACGTCCCACAGCAGACTTCCCGTCACCCGGTGCAACGCGATCAGGTGCGCGTTGTCCGTCACCATGAAAACCCGATCCCCAAGAATCGCCACCCCGCGGTTGATCCCTCCCGCCGCGTCGCCCGCCAGCCCTTTCGAGCGCGGCCGCGAATACTGCCAGATCTCGCGCCCCGTGCGCGCATCCAGCGCGTGCGCTTCGTTGACCGTCGTGACATACATCACGCCATCCACCACCACCGGAGTCACTTCGAGCTTGCGCGAATCGCCGATCATGAAGCTCCACTGCGCCGCCAGATTCGCTACGTTCGACGCGTCGATCTGGTCGAGCTGGCTGTGCCGGTCCCCCGTCAGCACTCCGTGATAGGTGGGCCACTCGCCCGGTTTGGGATTGGCGATTTGCTCGAAGGAAACCGCCCCGGGCAACGGTTCTGCATGGATGGTCGCAGCGTCCGGCGCCCCGCCCGCAAGCCGGCTCAAGTAAGCCAGCAGGTTCGGATATTCCGGTGCATCCGCTCGAACCGCAGGCATTAGCGATCCCTTCATACGATCGATCGCCGCGATCTCACTCCGTGCCAACAGATGTATGCGGCCGTCAAGCCCGATCAGTTGCACATCGAACGTGCTCTCGTTCCTTAGCAGCCCGCGTATCGATTCGCCGGTGCCCAGCCGCACCGTCGCAACCGCAAAGCCCCGCGTCACGCGGCGTCCCGGATCTTTAAGCGCGCCTTCGATCTCGGAAAGGCTCCGCCGCCGGCCCAAATCCGAAAGGTCCGGCCCGATCCACCCGCCGCGCCCGCGCACGGTGTGGCAGTTGGCGCAGTTGCCCGTCCCGAAAAAGAATTGCTCGCCCGCCGCTCGATCACCCGGCGCCGGGTTATCCGCAGCCGGAGACCGCAGCTCGTGCACATATGCCACCAGATCCTCGAGCTGCTCCGCTCGAAGCCGGAATGGCGGCATTCCCGCCGCTGGAAATCCGTTGCGAATCGCGTTGCGGATATCCTCCACAGAGTGGATGCGCGATTCCTCCCGCCCCACCAGCGCCGGCCCGCGTTCGCCGCCCGTTCCGTCTGCGCCATGACACGCTGCACACATCGTCACGAAGCGTTTCCTGCCGGATTTCACGTTTTGCCCACTCATCCAGGCCGCGGCCAGCAGGCTCAGAATCAGAATTCGCAGTGAAATGGACACGGGTTTACTGAACAAAAATGAGAGTCCCAAAGTGTTCCGGTACATGATTTGGATCACGATTCACCACACACGTCGGCTGCCAGCACATGAAGTGGCGCTGCGCGTCCGGCCCCAGCCCGTCGATGCGATACAGGTTGGCGCGCCACTTGGTCCCCGCTTGCACCGCCTGATCGCTCACCGATTTCAACGGCACCCGCGTCGCCGCATACCAGATGTGATTCCTTTTGTCGATCTTCCCGATCTTCTGATAGCCCGAATTCCATTTGGCGTCGTAGCTGTCCTTGTTCAGATCAATGGCCAGGTCCACCCAATCCCCCGTCGGCGCAATCTCGAATTCCCGATACCGCTTGATATTGGTCCAATCGTCGCCCAAAAAGAATTCCACCACATCCCGGTCCCATAGGTTCATTCGATCTTTGCTGTTATCCGCCGGCAGCCACAGATTCAGCTCGGTGTACGGGCAAATGAACAGCAGATAAAGATGCTCGTCCGTCCAGAATCCGCGCACCTCGGTCTTCAGCTTCGGATAGTCCACCTCATGCGTGCAGTCTTTCGCGATCCAAGCCGTCCCGGCATGCGCCCACGTAGCCGAGTGCGGGTCTGTATTCAACTCCGGCGCTTGCGCTACGTGCGGTACCGAAAAACTCGCTGTCGGCGTCGCCACCTGGCATATAGGGTCCGCTGCCAGCGCCAGTCCGGGCATCAACAAACACAGTAACGGCGTTTTACCGAATCTCATAATGAATCTTGTTTAGCGGGCCGCGTTGCGCAATGCCGGCTCTATCTCGAACGCCTTCTCGAACTCCGCGCGCGACTCCGCCTCCTTTCCTTCCTGATGAAGAGCCAGAGCCAGATTATAATGCGCTTCCGCATAGCGCGGCTTGATCCGCGCCGCTTCGCGAAATTCCGCTTGCGCCCCGTGCGCGTCTCCCGATTGCAACAGCACCAGTCCCAAATTGTTGTGGACCTCCGCGAAATTCGGATCGCGCCGCAGGATCTCGCGGAACACGTTCACCGCTCCCGCAGTATCATTGCGCCGGCTGAGAATCAATCCCAATTGTATCCGCGCATCCGTGTATTGCGGATCCAGGCTGATCGCCTCGTTCAGCTCGCGCACCGCCTCATCCAGCCGTCCCGATTCCCCCAGCGCCAGCCCGAAGTTGTAATGCGCCTCCGCCAGATCGGGATCCGACATCACTGCCTGCCGGAATTCGTCCAGCGCGCGCTCGTGGTCGCCCTGTTGCCAGTAAACCAGTCCCAGCCCGGAATGCGCCTGCGCATAGTCCGGCTTCAACTGCAGCGCCTTTTGATACTCCTCGAGTGCCCGCGCCGCATCGCCCTTGCGTCCCCAGACCACGCCCAGATAGTAATACCCCGTCGGCACCTCCGGACCTTCGTCCACCCCCTGCTGGAACAGTGCCTGCGCATCATCCAGCTTCCCGGCCTTCAGGGCATCCACTCCTTGCAGAATCAGGCTCTTCGATTCCGCCAGCCGCGTCCGGAAATCGTGCAGCCCCTTTAACTCCTGCAACTCCGCCTGCGCGGCTTTCGTCTGCCCCTCGGCATGCAGCGCGATTCCCAGGTTGTAATGCGCCTGCTCGAAATCCGGCTTCAATTCCACCGCGCGCCGGAATGCCTCGACCGCTCCCGTCAGATTTCCCTCCTCCTTCAGCTCCATGCCCAGCTCATACTGCCCCTGCGCATTCTTTGGATCGAGCTCCACCGCTTTCCGGAATTCCGCCAGCGCCGCTTTGCGATTCCCCTGCCGCCGCAGCGTCACCCCCAATCGCGAGTATGCCACCGCCATTCGCGGATCCAGCCGGATCGCTCTCCGGAACTCCGCCGCCGCTGCATCCAGGTTCCCGAGCTGCCCCTCCGCCAGCCCCAGTTCAAAATGCGCATCCGCCGAGGGCGTCGATTCCACCGCCCGCCTCAGTTCCGCCGCCGCCTCCGCGGGATTGTTCTGCTCCAGATAAATCCGCGCCAGCAGCCGCCGCGCTCCCGCATTCGCCCCATCCAGTTCGACCGCCGTGCGCAGCTCCTGGAGTGCTTCCGCGAGCTCGTGCAGCTCGTACCGCGCCGCGCCCGCCCCGTAGTGCGCCTCCGCCCATTTGGGCCGCAGCCGCGCCGCGTTTTCGAATTCTTCGAGCGCCGCCCGTGCGTCGCCTTTGTGGCTCAGCGTGAGCGCCAGATTGTAGTGCGTTTCGGCGTCGTTCGGCTCGATCGCCAACGCTTGCTTGAATGCCGCAATCGCCGCGTCCCAGGATTTTGCCCGCGCCAGCTCCAGTGCCTGTTTGCGATAACTCTCCGCCGTCTGCGCAAACGAAGGCGCCGCGATCAGGAAAACCACCAGCACCAGCAGCCGCATTCTGATCTATTGTGACCTATCGCGCCGTCCACCCGCCGTCAATCACAATCGTGTGCCCCGTGATCAGTGACGCCGCCGGTGACGCCAGAAACACCACCGCTCCCGCCACCTCCACCGGTTGGCCGATGCGGTGCAGACCCGCGATGCGCTCGATCACGTCCGCGCGGAACGCCGTGTCCGCCAGCGCTTCTTCCGTGCCCGGCGTCTTGATGAACGTCGGCGCCACCGCATTCACCCGGATGTTGTATTTGCCCCACTCCACCGCCAGGCACTTGGTCAGATGCGATACCGCCGCTTTGCTCGCGCAGTACACCGATTCGGTCGGCAGCGCTGCGAATCCCGCCTGCGAGCTCATATTGATAATGCTCCCGCCGCCTTTCTGCCGCATCATCACGCGCCCGGCCGCCTGGCTCGCGAAGAACGTCGCCTTTACGTTCAACGTCAGCGTGAAATCAAAATCCGCCTCCGTGACGTTTTCTGCAAGCGCCGTGGTCCCTCCGCCCGCGTTGTTTACCAGGATGTCGAGCCGCCCGAAACTATCCACCGTGTCATCGATTGCGCGGAAAATCTGCTCCTGCCGCAGCACATCCATTTGCAGAGGCAGTGCCCGCCGGCCCATGCCTTCGATCTCCCGGGCCAGCTCCCCGCCTGTCGTGACATCCCGCAAGCCCAAAGCCACGTCGGCCCCAGCGTGCGCCAGCGCCCGCGAGATCGCACGCCCCAGCCCGCGCGCCGCGCCCGTCACCAGCGCCACTTGCCCGGTTAAATCAAAAGTCGGAAATGGATCCATTCAGGAAGCAGGACGGGCACTCCTGCCCGTCCTCCACCCTAGCGTGTAAACGAGGCGTGTTTCTACCAGAAGAACTTCGCGCTCACCTGCCCGATGCGGCCCGGACCCGCGCTGGTCACCACGCCGAACAGCCCTGTGCCGAAAGCGCCATCCGGATTGTTGAAATTGGCATGATTGAAAATGTTGAAGAACTCGCCCTTAAGCTCCACGGCCATGGACTCGGTAATCGGGATTCTCTTCATCATGCCAAAATCGGTATTGATGATTCCGGGGCCATGGAAAAACCGCCGGTTGGCATCGCCGAAGTTTCCCACCGGTCCCGAGATGAAGGAGCTCGGCAGGAAGTACGTGTTCGGGCCATTCGGCCCGGCATTTCGGGGGTTCTGGGTTACCACCGGAGCAATTACATCCGGCACATCGGTTCCACCGCTTCCAAAAAGGGAAACGTCCCCGACTTGGCTGAGTGAAATCGGAAACCCCGTTGAAAAACGCGAGATTCCCGCGACGTTCCAGCCTTGCGTCAGACGCTTCGGCAACGTGCCGAAGGCACGGTCGAACGGGATAGCCCAGGTATAACTGGCGACAAAGTTGTGGGTGACATCGTATGCCGAGAGCGATCGGCTAAGCCGGTAATTCGAGAAATTCACCAAGTCGCCAAACCCGGACGCGTCATCGATCGCCTTGGAAAACGTGTACGCGGCCAGGAAGGTAACATCGGCTGCTTTACGTTCCACCGTGACCTCGCCCGCATTGTAGTTTGAGTTAGCGATATTGGCGGTGTAGTCGTTACCGGCGCCGAAGGCAGGCTCCAGCACGCCGCCATAGGCGGGCGTGAGAAGGTTCAGTCTGGTGCCCAGAACGTGTGTCCCGTTCGGAAGAGTGTACGTAGTTTCCTCTCCGTTTGGACCGCAGGTGGGAGTGGCCCCTTCGGCGTTGAGTTGCAGGCACAACGCCGGCGAGCCTGGGTTGGCGTCCACCTGCGATATGAGCTTGTGGCCCTCCGTCCCCACATACGCCAGGGTCAGCACCGTCGATTTGGATAGCTCGCGCTGCATCGAGAAATTCATATGCTCTGCATAGGGCAGTTCGTTGTGGATGTCATAGCCGGGAGATCCGGAAATCGGCTCAAATTGTGCATAGTTCAGCGTCTTATTGGCCGGGCTGCCCGGAACCGGGAAAATGAACGGAAAGCGCTGCCCTATAGATTGCCCGGTCTGGCGGTCCAGGAATGGCTCGTTGAACATAACCGCCACCGGGCTGGTCCAGTACTGGCCGAAGGGAGCGTCGCCAACCTCATAGAACAGGTTCAGATCCTCGATGGAGGTGTAATACATGCCGAAAGCGGCCCGAATGCTGCTCTTCCCCTGGCCACCAAAGATTTTGTGCAGAATACCGTCGGTAAAATTAGGCGAGTAGGCTAACCCAAGGCGCGGAGCGAAGTTGTCGTATCGCGTTGGGGAGAGAGTTCTAGGAATGCCTGGATCGCCGGGTACCACCCAGCCCAGGGGAGCCGTTGGGAATTCGGTGGATTGCTCCCCGGGCACGATGGTCTCGATCTTGCCTTGCGTGTCGTACCAGGGCATGCTCACCTCCCAGCGCACTCCAAGGTTAACCGTGAGATTTGGTTTTACCTTCCAGGAATCCTGAGCGTACGCGCCGCCATAACGCGTTCGCGAATCCAGAAACTGCATGCTGCACTGGATGTAACCGGCGCTGGCTGTAGGCGCACCCAGTAAGTAGTCGGCAAAATCGACGCCCGTCACGGTGCCGTCGAAGGTGAAGGAGCCGTTTGGTGCACACACGTTCCGTTCGTTGATCTGGAGATAACGGAATTCGCCTCCGAACTTAAGGGTGTGAGGACCCATGACTTTCGAGAATCCGTCCGAGAGCATCCACGTGTTGTTGGGCTGGTCTGTCGTCAACGTGTTCACCCCGATGCCGAAGCCAAGTTGTGCGAAGTACATCGGCGGAACAGTCTGAGGAAATCCCGGCGGCCCGGAAGGAACGATGCCTAGCGTGCCCGCGCCCTCAACGAAACCGAGAGAGGATAAGCTCGCAAAGCTCCCCGCGGGTTTATTGGTGTCTGTCGCGGTTCGGAAAAAGCTCACCCGCGCCTCGTTCACCATCGTGGGCCCCAGTGTCTTTGTGTTGCTCATCACGATCTCCTGGGCCCGCGTAGGTGTGATTCCAGGAAACCCGGGAACGCTGGCAGCCGGCAGAGCGTTGTAGACGTTCGAGTTGTCAAAGTGGTAATACCAGGACCAGTTGCCCGTAGTCTGGTTGACGAAGTCCACACGCTCGCCAATCTTGTCGTCCGACACCGTGCTCTTCTGGCTGTCGTTCGAGTAGAGCCCCGCACTCGGATTGAGATTCGGCACCGGTATATAAGGCAAAGTTCCAATGGCTGCTGAATTCCAGGCCCGCTGCGGAATCACTCCGCCCGGAAACACGCAATCTGAGGTGAGAGTGCAACCAGCAAAACTATACGGCTCGCCAACGCTCACGCCATAACCCAGCTTTTGCGAAAGCTGCTGGGCCCAGTAGGGGCCATCAATAGTACCCGTCAAGCTCGCGGGATTGAAAATGCCCGCTCGTTCATCCGGCGTAGGCAATTCCACAATACCCGTGCTGGCTCCCTGAACCTGCCGCGTGCCCTGGTAGTCCGTGAACCAGAAGAGCCTGTTTTTCCAGGCTGGCCCACCGGCCGTATAACCGAACTGATTGCGGCGTAGTTCGGCAATGGACGGGTCGAAGAAGCTCCGGGCATCCAGGTCGTTGTTGCGCAGGAACTCGAAGGCGTCGCCGTGAAAAGAGTTCGTTCCCGACTTGGTGATCGCGTTCATCACGGCGCCGCTGAATTTTCCGTATTCGGCGTCGAAGCTGTTCGTGATGAGCCGGAATTCTTCCACAGAGTCGAGATTCGGCACCAGTCCGGCGCCCAGGTTGCGGCCTTCGCTCACGTCACCGCCATTCACCAGAAAGGCGTTTGCGGTCTCGCGTTGGCCGTTGACCGATATGTTACCTGCGTTTGTGATGTAGCCGGAAATCGGCCTGTCTCCGCCAATGGTGATGGATCCCGCGGGAGCGACACCAGCCTGCAACCCAAGCAGATCGAGATAACTCCGGCCGTTCAACGGCAGAGCCAGCATCTTCTCCGATTCAATTACGTCGCCCAGTTGCGTGCTGGCCGTCTCCACCTGAACGGCGTTCGCGGTCACGCTGACCTCCTGCTGTACACTGCCCACTTCGAGCGTGATGTCGATGCGCAATTGGTCGTTGACCTTCACGTCAATTTCAGTAGTGACGAACTGCTGAAATCCTGTTGCAGTAGCCGTCAGCTTATACGTCCCCGCCGGCAACGCCAGCAGACGGTACGATCCGTCAATTCCCGATGTCGTGCTTCTGGACAGGTTGGTTTCCGCGTTCGTCGCTACGATCTCGGCGCCGGCGATTATCGCCTGCGTTTTGTCGCGAACCACCCCTAGAATCGATCCTGTGACATCAGCCCGGACAACGCTCGCCCCAGCCAGCGCTGACAGCGCCAGCAAAATACACGTAGAACGGCTATGCATCGATGCCTCCTGATTGTGTAAACAGATTAGAGCTAGAATGTCACGAATACCACAACCGATCAAGAGGCTAATTGAGACACAACAACTTAGTGGTGTGTGACATACCCGGCCGCTTGCAACGCGCTATAAATCTCGCGCGTTGCTGTGCTTTTGTTGAGCGTGTAGAAATGAATTCCCGGAACACCACGCTCCAGTAGCTCGATACATTGCGCGGTCGCATGGGCCACGCCCAGTTCCATAACCGCCCTTGGGTCGTCACGCCGCCGGTCCAGCTCCTCCGCCAGAGCGAATGGAATCGTCGCCCCGCAGCCCACCATAAACCTTTCGATCTGAGCGGCATTCGTAATCGGCATGATGCCGGCGATGATGGGCGCTCGAACCCCCGCCTTCTGCGCTCTTTCCACAAACTCGAAGTAGTGCCGATTATTGAAAAAGAGCTGCGTGATTACGAAGTCCAACCCGGCTTCCACCTTGCGCCTGAGGTTCATTAAGTCCACGGCCGGGTTTCCGCACTCCGGGTGCTTCTCCGGGTAAGCCGCCCCTCCCAGACAGAACGCCGAGCTGTGCAGCTCCCGGATAAAGCCGACCAGCTCGCTGGCGTAGCGGAATCCGCCCTCTACCGGCTTAAATTCGCTTTGGCCTTTTGGCGGGTCACCACGTAGGGCCAAAATATTTTCAATGCCCGCCGCGTGGATCTTGCTCAGGACCGCACTCAGCTCATCCCGCGTTGAGCCGACGCAAGTTAGGTGCGCCATGGCCTCAATTCCGGTCTCGCGTTTAACGCGTGTGACGATCTCGATGGTGCGTTCTCGCGTCGAACCCCCAGCTCCGTAAGTCACTGAAACAAAACTGGGTTTCAGTTCCCTCAGATCGGCGATGGTTTGCTCCAGTTGCTTCGCCGCCTCTTCGCTTTTCGGCGGAAAGAACTCAAACGAAAAGGTCGGCCGGCCTTGCCCCAGGAGTTCCCGGATGTGCATCTGTCTATTGGTACCAAAGGTTTGCACCGCGGGGCCACTTTTGGCCCGCCAGTAGATAACTGCACAGTAGATAACTGTAGTAGTATTGAGTTCCGGGGAGGGGAATGGATCGGCGGAAACTGACCATCGGCGCGCTGGCAGCGCTCGCACTGTCAGTTCAGGCATGGGGGGCCGATCCCGTCAAACAGACGCCGTTCCAGACCAACGACTCGCTTGAAATCCCCAGCATGATTCTCGAGCCGGGGCGCTATGTTCTCAAGCTGGTAGAGCACGAGCCGCAGCGTAATGTGCTGGACGTTTTCGAGGTAGTGCAGCTCTGGACGGGGGACGAAACGCGGCTGATTTCCACCCTGCTGACCATGCCGAACTACGATCAGCCGACTACCGACAAGACCGTTTTCACTTTCTTCGACCGCGGTCCGAAGCAGGCCAAGGCATTGCGCATCTGGTTCGCCCCCGGCCGGAATTACGGCCAGGAGTTCGTTTACCCGAAACAGCAAGCGGTTGAGCTGGCGAAATCAGTGGGCCGCGCAGTGCTGTCCATGCCGGTGGAGCTGCCCGGCGATCCCGGGAAGCTGGCCGCCACGCTTTCGCTCCATCCGGCTCCGGCCGCCGTAACCCCGCCAGTCACTCTGCCGGCGCCCGTCGCACCGCCCGCTCCCGTCGCAGGGGTTCCGGTTGAGAGCCGGGCGCGAATCGCTCAGGAGCCCAAAATGGTCACGGCCGCCAATTTGCCCAAGACGGCAAGCTATCTGGCGCTATTCGCGGCGCTGGGCATTTTGGGAATCGCCGGGGGGGTGCTGTTGCGGATTCTGGCGTTGCGGCTCGAGCGCAGATGAGCCTGCGGGTCCGGTTACGGTTCACCAAGTCGCTGCTCCGCCGCACGGAAGGGCTATGTTTTGCGCTGGGGTTGGGGTCGATGGGTTTGTGTGCGGCCCTGCTGGCGCAGGCGTGGTTTTTTCAAGCCTACCAGAATTGGGCGTTCGAACAGGAACTCGAAGGCGCGCCGGTTTCCTATAGCGCTTTCCTCACGCAGGTGCACGCGCCGAGCCTCGGGTTCGATGGCGCGGGGGGCGGATCGATTGTCGGCCGCATCGAGATCCAGCGGATCGGGCTGAAAGCCATGATTCTCGAGGGCGTTTCGCAGCGCACCCTGGCGCTCGCGGTGGGTCACGTACCGGGGACGGCGCTTCCGGGAAGCGCGGGAAACGTCGGCATTGCCGGGCACAGGGACACTTTTTTCCGGGGGTTGCGGGGGGTTCAGCCGGGCGACAGGATTATTCTCACCACGCTGAACGGGGCCTATGAGTACCGCGTGAAATCGTGCGAGGTGGTCACGCCGCGCGACACGCAGGTTCTGGCCGCTACCAAGGAACCCTGGCTAACGCTCGTGACCTGTTACCCGTTTCATTATCTGGGGCCGGCGCCGGAACGGTTCATCGTACACGCCGTGCTGACTAGAAGCTAGTCAAGCCTATCGCCGCCTGAGACGCCCTACTCGTGCCGTAGTGCTGCCATAGGATCCAGTCCGGCGGCACGCCTCGCCGGAATAAACGCGGCGAGCACCGCAATCGCCACCATGGAGAGGCCGCTCAGAACCAGCGGGGCGCCAATGTGTACTTTAAGGTCCGGCACGAGACTCGATGCTACGCGCATACTCCACAGTGCGGCCCAATCTCCCGCAACCAAGCCCACGCCGACGAGAAACAGCGCGTCGCGCAATACAAGACCGCTGACGGAGGTCGTCGACGCACCGAGCGCCATCCGAACGCCGATCTCGTTGGTCCGACGCAGCACGGTGTATGCCAGCAGACCGTACAATCCTACCGCCGCCAGCACCGCGCCAAGTCCTCCGAAGTAACCGGATAAGGTAGCGATCATACGCTCTGGCACGATTGCTCCATCCACCTGTTCTTCGAGCGTCGTCACTCGCCTGATGGGCACAGTCTTCAGGATGTCGCGCTCCAGAAATCGGGCTGTGTTTGCCAGAGAAGCGGGATCCACGCTCGTCCGCAGCTCGAACTGAAACTGGAGCGGGCCTTCCTGGAACATGTTGAAGTAAATCGTCGGCGGCGGGAGCTCGTTCACCTGCGCGTACTTGGCATCGCCGACAACCGCAACCACTTCGTATGGCTCCATGTCTTTGGTCGTAGCACCGGCTCGCTGGTTGCCGAGCACGAAAATATGCTTTCCAATCGGATTTGCGTTCAAGAATTGACGTCGCGCCAGCGACAGATTAATGATTGCCACGCGGGACCGCCCCGCATCCGCGAAGGTGAAATCGCGTCCGGCGAGCATCGGTATCCCAAGCGTCTCGAAATATTTGGGAGACACAAGAGCCAGCGCTGCTTCGCGCCGCTCTTCAGGCCGCTCGTCGTGACCCTCCGCTGCCACGTAGGTGCTGCCGCCGCCGCAACCCTGGATCGGAGTACAGCCGCTAATCGCAGCCGAAATCACTCCCGGGATCGACTCGAACCGGGTCACCAACTCGCGGTACGGGCCGGCTAACGCGGCTGGCTTATACCCGCTCGACGCAAGGTTCAGAACCATCAGCAGCACGTGATCTCTTCGAAAACCCAGACTCAGATTCCGAAGGTCCGATACATGGTTGAGAAAGACCACAGCACCCGTCAGCAGCACGGTCGAAAGGGCCACCTGGGCTACCACCAGACTCTTTCCGAAGAGTCGCCAGAACGGGGCGTGCCCTCCATTTCCCCTCTCTCGCAGCGAAGAAGCCGGATCGGTCCGAAATGCATACCATGCCGGAGCCAACCCGAATAGCAGTCCTGTGAGGATCGCGATTCCAGCGGTGAAGAGAAGTATGTTCAGGTCCGGAACCACCTGAATCTCCAGCCGCTCAGCCGGCCGCCCGCTGGCGATGATGCGAACCAGCGCGCCGGTCCCGAAGTAGGCCAACACAGCCCCCGCCAGTGTGCCGGCGCCCGACAGAAGCAATGATTCTGTCAGCATCTGCCTGACGAGTCGCCCACGCCTCGCCCCAAGTCCGAGCCGTACCGCCATTTCCTGCTGCCGTGCCGCCGACCGAGCCAGGAGAATACTCGCCAGGTTGATGCATGCCAGCAGGAGCAGCAGGCCGGCTACCGACATCAGCAGCGCCAGCGGCTTGCCGTACTTGTCGCGCACCCGCGACAGCCCGGCTTCCGCCGACGAAAGCTCCACCCTGGTCCGTAACCTTCTGATCGTGGTTTTGGGGTTCTGCCGCTGGACCTCCTGGAACAAGACGTTCATCTCCGCCCGCGCCTGCTCGATCGTGACTCGTGACTTCAAGCGCGCGATCATGTTTAGCTGATCGTTCGAAAAAGCCATCCAGACGTCCGTTCGAGCCCCGACCCTCAAACCCGTGAACGTGCGGGGTGCGACCCCCACAATCGTCTTGGGGGTGTTGTTCACCACGAGCTGTTTCCCCAGGATTTCAGGATCACGATGAAACCGGCTATCCCAATAGAACCAGCTCACCACGACCCCCTCTCCCGAACCGTTCGCGGGAACGTCTTCGGGCTCAATCAACCGGCCCAGGGCGGGTCTCAGGCCCAACACCTGAAAGTAATCCCCGAGCACATTTTCGAGAACCAGCGTTTCCGCCTCGATATCCTTCGTGCGCACCGTGGCCGCATTGTCAAACGACATTCCCGTGAGTGCCGAGAAAACGTTGTTGTGTGCACGAAATTGCTCGTAGTACACCCATCCCCAGTAGCCGTCGTCGCGCGGCTCATCTGGCGCTTTCCGCAGAAATTCAACCAGTTGCTCGGGATGTGCAACTGGCAGTGGATGCAGCATGATCGAATTAAACAGGCTGAATATTGCGGTGTTGCCGCCAATGCCGAGTGCAAGCGACAGCACAGCGACCGCGGTGAACGCGAGGTTGCGCCGCATGAGCCGAAGTGCAAGTTTAATGTCACCCCAGGGCATGTTAAGAGTGTCGGAGTGCGCTGGCGGGATCAACGCGGGCGGCGCGGCGGGCGGGAAACCAGACGGCAAATAGAGCCACGGCGGTCACGAGAGCCGGCACGGTGGCGAAGACCACCGGATCCCAGGGTTTGACGCCAAACAGAAAACCAGTCATCAAGCGCGCCAGGATGAAGGCGCCGGCGGAGCCGACGGCAATGCCGATCAGCGCCAGGCGCATTCCCTCCAAGACCATCAAGTTGCGCACGCGAACGGGATCAGCGCCCAGCGCCATACGGATTCCCATTTCCGGTGTGCGCTGCTGGACGGAATAGGCCATCAAACCGTACATGCCGATGGCAGCGAGCAGCAGGGCCGCGGCTCCGAAGACGTTCATTAAGAGGGTGTTGAAATCAGAGCGCGCGGTGGAGCGGGCGGTGATTTCATCCATCGACTCGACGCTTGCAACGGGCAAGCCGCCGCTCGCCTGGCGCAACTCGCCCTCGATAGCGGAGCGCAGCGACTGGGGCGCGACGCGCGTGCGCACCATCCAGGTGATCGGCGCGACGCGGGCGAACAAGGCGGTGATACCTTCCGCCATCTGTGCGATCGGCACATACATCAGCGGTCTGGGCACGGTGCTCAATTCTTCGTCGTGAATATCCGCGGAGATTCCGACGATCTCACGGGGAGGCTCGTCGAACCCGGGACCGTACCCTTTGCCGATGATGATGCGGTCACCAAGAGGATCACGATTCGGCCAGAACATGCGCGCCATAGTCTGGTTGATGATGACGACGCCGGGCGCGGCATGATCATCGCGCTCAGTAAATGCGCGGCCGCGGAGGACAGGAATTCGAAATACGTCAAAATAGCCGGGCGCGACGCCGGTCCAACCGACGCGCACGGCACCTTGCGGCAAGGGGCGTCCAACGATATCGAACGGGAGACCGGAAGCGGTTTCGAGGGGCGCCGCGGAGGCTGCGCCGGAAGCGATCACGCCGGGCAGGACATCGATGCCCCGGGTGGCGTCGCGAACCAGCCGGCCGAAAGCGGGGGTATTGCTGAAGGGCGAGCCGGTGAGCGACATGTGGAACGTCATCACGTTATGGGTTTCGAAGCCGCGAGCCACCAGGCGCAGCGCAATGAAGCTGCGGATCAACAGAGCCGAACCGATGAGGAGGATCAGGGCGAGCGCTGTTTCCCCGATGACGAGAACGGAGCGCGAGCGATTCTGGCGCGGGCTGGTGCCGGCGCGGCCGCTTTCTTTGAGAGGCGTGTTGAGATCGCCACGCGCAGCCTGAAACGCGGGGAACAGGCCGCAGAGAACGCCGGTTGCCAGCGATGCGAGAAGGGTAAAGAGGGCGACGCGCCAATCGGCCGCGACCGATGAACCGTGAGTTCCGATGCGCGGGACGTCGCCGGGATTGATGGCGAGCAGGGCATGGACACCCCACATTCCGAGCACCAGCCCGAGCACGCCGGCGATGACCGAGAGCAGCAGGCTTTCGGTGAGCAATTGGCGGACGATGCGGCCACGGCCGGCGCCCAGCGCGGCACGCACGGCAATTTCGCGTTTTCTTCCGGTGGCACGGGTGAGCAGCAAGCTCGCGACGTTGGTGCAGGCGATGAGCAGCACCAGGCCCACGGCCCCGGTAAGAATAAGAAGCAACGGACGCACATCGCCGACCATTCGTTCCTGAAGTGGCTGCACGGCGAAATCGTCGCGCGTGCCCAGGCCACTCGGGTACATGCGGTGGAACTGTTCCGCGGCGAGGTGCAATTGTGCATTGGCCATCGCCAGAGTCACACCGGGTTTGAGTCGCGCGGCCGCGGAGAAATAGTGAGCCTGGTCGGAGCTGTGGGGATCGATTTGGAAGGGGATCCAGACATCGGGCGGCGGATCGCTATCGAAATCGAACCCGGGCGCGAGGATTCCGATGATCGAGTAGGGCTGGCCACCGAGCCGGATGGTTTTGCCGACCGGAGCTGGATCGCCACCGAAGCGACGTTGCCAGAGACCGTGGCTGATAACGGCTACATGCTGGCCGCCGGGACTATCTTCTTCAGTGTTGAATGGGCGGCCTTGCTCCAGAGGAGCGCCGAACAAGCGGAAGGTATCGACACTGACTTGGGCCATGGGGACCTGCTCCGGGTAGGGGCCGCCGGTGAGGTTGGCGGCACCGACGCGATAGGCCGAAATATCCTGAAGCACGCTGGTTTGCTCGCGCCAGAGGTTGAATTTGGTGGCCGAAGCGCCGACCCATAACTGGCCCGAGCGAATCAACATGAATTGCACGATGCGGCCCGGGTCGGGATAGGCCAGCGGTTTGAGCAGCACGGTGTTCACCACGGAAAAGATGGCGGTGTTGGCGCCGATGCCGAGGGTCAGGGCGGCGACGGCGGTGAT
>JASHOO010000460.1 GCA_030041035.1 Bryobacteraceae bacterium
CGCCCGCCGATGCTGGGCAGACCGAAAAAGACGTGGCGAAAACCGTCTCTCTCCGCCACCTGCTGCATCTTCGAGCCCGGATCGGTAATGGCTATGAACCGTTCACCAGCCTTCTTTTCTCCCAGTGTCTGCTTGACGCGCTCGAAAAAGTATTGCTTGTAAATATTGGGTTCGAGCGTGGTGCCCGACTTGCTCGAAACGATGAAGATGGTATTGGCTAAGTCAATTCTCTTCTCGATCGCCCGGATCTGCGCCGGGTCAGTCGAATCCAGCACGTGCAGCTCGGGGAATCCCGCGATCTTGCCGAACGTCATCCGCATCACTTCCGGACAAAGGCTCGATCCGCCCATGCCCAGCAGCAACACATGCTGAAACCCGGCGGATTTCACGTCCTGCGCAATGCTCTTCAGATGCTCGATGTGTGATAGCTGGTCGTCCACGATATCCAGCCAGCCGAGCCACTTGGCCTCATCCTGGTTCGTCCACAGCGTCGGGTCATGCCGCCACAAACGGCGCACCTTGTCGCCCTTCTGCCAGTCCTCAATGGCGTCTTTCACAGCAGCATCCAGCTCCTTCGGGAGCCGGAAGGTCTGCCGGTTGATCTTGACCCGGCTCTCGGAGTACTGGCCCGTCGCCTTCAACAACAGGTCGAAGGCATCGGCGAACTGTTGCACGCCATCCACCACCAGCTTGTCGGTCACTTCTTTCATCGATATCCCGACGGTCGCGAGCGTCTTCATGATCCCCGCGGCCGCATCGACATTTTCGGTCAGGCTCGCGCGCGGCTTGCCGTGATCGCGGAACGCATTGAATGTCGCCGGCGGGATCGTGTTTACCGTATCCTGCCCGACCAACTCTTCGACATAGACCACATCGCGATAGGTCGGGTTCTTCGTGCTCGTGCTGGCCCACAACAGCCGCTGGGGCTGCGCGCCCTTGGCCGCAAGTTTCCGCCATCGCTCGCCCGCGATGATGGTCTGGTACTGCTTATAAGCCAGCCTGGCGTTGGCAATTGCGACTTTCCCCAGCAGGCTGCGCAGCATCGCCTGCTCTCCGGCGTCGCCCGACGTCTTGAGCCTCGCATTCACGATTCCGTCAATCGCCGTGTCTATGCGGCTCACGAAGAAGCTGGCCACACTCGCCATTCGCCTGGCATCGCCGCCGCGCGAGATCCACTCCTCGAGCCCCACCAGGTAGGCCTCGGCAACTTGCTCGTAGGTTTGCTGCGAAAAAAGCAGCGTCACATTGATATTGATACCCTCGCTGAGGAGAAGCGAGACCGCCGGGATCCCTTCCACGGTCCCCGGGACCTTCACCATCAGGTTGTCGCGCCCCACCGCCTTCCACAGCCGCCGTGCCTCTTCCACCGTGCCCTGCGTATCGTGGGCCAGCAGCGGTGAGACTTCCAAGCTCACGTAGCCGTCGCGCTTCTGTGAAGTTTGGTACACCGGCCGCAGAATATCCGCCGCATCTTGAATGTCCCGGATCGCAATTTTCTCGTATAACGCCTTCGCATCGAGCTTCCGCGAGGCCGGATCGTTCAATATGTCTTGGTAGTCCGTGCTCCCGGCAATCGCTTTCTCGAAGATAGAGGGATTAGATGTGACGCCGCGCAGCCCGTCCTCGCTCATGAGGCGTTTCAGCTCGCCGCTCGTGATCAGGGTGCGCCGGATGTAGTCCAGCCACACGGATTGGCCGAAGTCTTGCAATTGCAGAATCGGATTGGCTGCGATGGCAGCGTTCGTGCTCATAGTTATTCCATCCTCAAAGTCGGAGATTGGGCCAGCTTCTAGGGTAACGCGGTAGCCTCGTTTGTGTAGATGCTTTCGTGATGCTTCCAGCGTCGAAAAAGTATCACAATAGACAGGAGCCGGGAATGCCCACCACCGCCGCGTTGAATCAGTACAAGGAAGCTGCCGCCGAGTCAGCCGCCGCTCTGGTCAAAGAGGGGATGATCGTCGGCCTCGGCAGTGGAACTACGGCGACACACGCCGTCCACGCCATCGGCCGCCGCGTCAGCCAGGGGCTGCGGATTACCGGCATTCCCACCTCGGAGAGCACCGCGCAACTGGCCCGCAGTCTCGGCATCCCCTTGACCACCCTCGGCGAGCATCCGCAAATCGACATGACCATCGATGGCGCCGACGAGGTCGAGCTCGGCACACTCAACCTGATCAAGGGCCTTGGCGGTGCGCTCTTGCGCGAAAAAATCGTGGCCAGCGCCACTACACGGTTTGTCATCATAGTGGATGAGACCAAGCTCGTCCCTCGGCTGGGTACGCACGATGGCGTGCCGGTTGAGGTGATTCCCTTCGGCTGGCAGGCGACCGATGCCAGATTGCGGAAACTCGGCGCCGACACCCGAATGCGCACGAAGCCCGATGGCCAGCCCTTTCTAACCGACGGCGGCCATTACATTCTCGATAGCTTCTTCGGCGCCATCGCCTCGCCGGCTGATCTGGACCGCGCGCTCAACAATACCGTCGGCGTCGTCGAGCACGGCCTGTTCATCGGCATGGCTTCTGAAGTGGTGATTGGCGGCCCCGAGGGCACGCGCACGCTGCATCCCGCTGGATCTGGCCGCTAGAGCCGGTGTTGGCCCGAAAGCTGCCATGTTACCGCCGGTGCGAGTTGCCGCCATTTTCGCGATCCTCGCTTGCGTCTGCCGGGCGCAGTTCAAAAGTACCGTTCCCCTGGTCGTCGCCCCCACTACCGTCACCGATTCCAAAGGGCATTACATCGACGGCTTAACCCCCGACGACCTGATTCTTTACGACAACAATGTGCCGCAGACGATACACATGGATTGGATGCTCTATCCCATCGACCTGGTGGTCGCCGTGCAAACCAGCTCCAATTCCGGTGCAGTGATCGACAAGCTCGGCGGCAGCGGCATTCTCTTCACTCAGTTGCTCGCGGGCGAGGCCGGACAAACCGCCGTGATCACCTTCAGCGATGACGTCAAGGTTCATCAGGATTTCACCGGCGACCCAGACCTCATCATTCACGCCCTCCGCATGCTGCGCAAGGAGGGCGGCGAGGCACACATGCTCGACGCCTTGAGCCAGGCGCTCGTCATGCTGGAACATCGCCCGTCCGGCCGCCGCCGGATTATCCTCATGATTGCCGAAAAGCGTGACCGATCGAGCCAGGCAAAGCTCGATGAAGTGATGGAGCGCGTGCAGCGTCTCAACGTCGCCGTGTATTGGCTGACCTATTCGCCGATGTTGCAGCCGTTCACCGTGCGGCCCAAAACGGTTGAGGATACCAAGCCCGAAGACGAGCGCATCAAGACACGGCAATGCGCCCTCTGCCCGGGCCCCGATGACACTCCGGTCTCGCCCGACTTAGGCCCCGGTGGCGGAATCTACGCCATCGGAGAACTGCTGCGCCTGCGCAAGCCGGATCTTTCGAGCCTGTTCACCCGGACCACGGGCGGGCACACCATGAGCTTCCTGAAAAAAAAGGCTCTGGAGCAGACCATCCAATTCGTCAGCGAAGAGGTACATCGCCAGTACCTCCTCACCTTCGAGCCCAAAGGCGGCAAGACGGGCGAATTTCACAAGCTCCGCGTCGTCGTGAAAGACCGGCCGGATCTCCTAGCCAAGACCCGCGACGGCTACTGGGCTGTGCAATAATCTCAAGCCGCGCTGCCGGCAAACACCCCTGTTTTCTCCGCTTGCTTCTCCGGCTCCCGCGTTATCTTCGCTGCGCTCCGCCCCTTGTACGCCGCCCAAAACAGATCCGCCAATTCGTTCATGAGCGGCATGCGCGGATTCGTCGGCCGCCACGAAGGATCCTCGAACGCGATCCTCACCAGCTCCGGCATTGCACGCTCGAATGCCTCTTTCGAAATCCCCAGTTCGGCAATCGACCGCGGAATCGCCAGCCGGTCGAGTAACTGTTCAATCGCCGCCACCAGGTTGTTCACCTTCTCCTCAGTCGTCTCGCCGCCCAGCCCCAGCAGGTCCGCGATCATCGCGTATTTTTTGTGCACAGTGAACGCCCGCACGTGCGGCGACGGCATAAATTTCGAAGGTACTGCGGCGTTGTACCGGATCACGTGCGGCAGCATGAGCGCGTTCGCACGGCCGTGGGCCACGCCGAATCGCGCGCCGAACGCATGCGCCAGCGCATGATTCACCCCCACCGAGGCATTCGAAAACGCCAGCGCCGCCATGCACGCCGCGTTATGCATCATGGTGCGCGCTTCTTCATCCCGTGGGTTCTGATATGCAATCGGCAAATATTTGAACGCCATTTGAATCGCCTGCAAAGCGTTGGCGTCGGTGTAAGGGGATGCATAAACCGAAACCGCCGCTTCCAGGCCATGCGTCAGGCAATCGATGCCCGTATCCGCCGTCAGCCCCCTCGGCATCGACATGACA
>JASHOO010000461.1 GCA_030041035.1 Bryobacteraceae bacterium
AGACGTGCGACCTGGTGGAGCAGGTGCTGGCCGTGGCACCCGGGAGCAAGTACAGGCTCCGATTCCGGTACCAGACCGACGGCGTCGCCGCGCCTTCGGGTCTACGGTGGAGGGTCACGGATGTCGCGAGGCAGGGCGAATTCGAGAATGGCGCGACCGACCTCGCGAGCGAACAGCAAACTGCGGGCATCGTGCGGTTCCGCGTTCCGGCCGGTGTTCGCCTGGTGCGCCTGACACTGGCTTACCGCCGCGCGCCGGGAGCGCTGCGCATTGAAGGCAGAATATCGGTGTGTGAATTTAGGCTGGAGATCGATCCATGAACCGCGGCCTCGCTGATTCGGCGGCTGCCGTGCTGGTTCTGGGTGTGCTCACCTGCTGGGCGCCGGGATATTGGCCGGTGGCGCTGGTCGAAGTGGGCGCGTTCGTTTTGCTCGGCTGGGTGATTGTGACACGGCGCATGGCCGGAGCGGGGCTGGCATTTTGCGCGCTGGCGGCGGCGGTGGGTTGGGGGATCGGACAATTCGCCGGCAATGTGACGGTCTATCGCTTCGAAACCGGAAAAGCCGTGCTGTGTTGGGCCGCAGGCGCTGCGATCTTCATCACGGCGCGCGTGGCCTGCACGGCCAATGCTACGCGAAATCGCTTTTTGCGCTGGCTGCTCTGGTTCGGCGCCATGGTGAGCTTGTTCGCGGTGGTGGAGTATTTCACGTCGCAGGGGAAGGTGTTCTGGTGGTTCGCGAGCGCAGAGGATCACGTGTTTGGCCCCTTCCTTTATAAGAACGCGTGCGCGGCGTTTGTCGAGCTGGTATTTCCGCTGGCGGTATATCAATCGCTGGTCGACGATCGCGATGCGCTGGTCTATATCGGCGTGGCCGCTGTCATGTTTGCCGCGGTCATCACGACGGTGTCCCGTGCCGGAGCGGTACTGGTCACAGGCGAGTTGGTGGCGGTGGTGGTGCTGGGTTGGCGGCGCGGGCTGATTCCCGCCGTGAGCCTGCGGCGGCGGCTGGCTTGGACGGCGGTGTTCCTGGTGGCGCTCGCGGCAGTGGTCGGCTGGCAGGTGACGCTCGAAAAGTTTCGCGAGCCGGAGCCGTATCGCGTGCGGGGCGAGCTGCTGCGCTCGTCGCTCGCCATGGTGGCGGAGAGGCCGCTGACGGGTTTCGGGCTGGGCACGTGGCCGGTCGTCTACCCGGGTTACGCGCGATTCGACAATGGCCTGACCGCGAATCATGCGCACAACGACTGGGCCGAGTGGGCGGCTGAAGGCGGCGTGCCGTTTGTGTTGCTGATGGCGTTGCTGTTTATGTGGAGCGCGAAACCGGCGGTGGATTCGCTGTGGGGGATCGGCGTGCCCGTGGTGTTCCTGCATAGCCTGGTGGATTATCCGCTGCGCGAGCCGGCGCTCGCGGCGTTGTTTTTCGCGATGCTGGGGGCGCTGGCAGCGCGGGGCGGAGGGGCGCGGCTACCGTCCGCGCCGGTGGAGCAATCATAGCGGCACGTGCAGCGTCCCCACCAGTCCAGATGGAATATCGCGGAAGCCGAGGCTGAAACCCGTCGTGCCGGGCGGCGTCTTGACACGCGCGCCGAGCACCAGGCCCTCGTTCTGGATCTTGTGGAAGAGAGCATCGGAAAGGCTGAGTGGAACCGTGGTGAGTTGCTCCACTTTGCCGACGACCACCAGGAATTGCAACGAGCCGGTCCACTTGCCGTCCTTGGGCTCGAGCGAGATGGTGCGCGGGTCTAGAGTGACCGACAGCTTGTAGCCGCCTTCGGTGGGGGCAAGGTGCGCGGTGAGGCCGATACCGGCGTAATTGATCGGCTCCACGATGGCATCGGCGAGCGAGGGAGCCACGGCGGGTTTTGTGGTAGCCACATAACCGGGGCGGTAACGCACATTCAAACCGGATCGCTCGACGGAAACTTGGAGCCGGTGGTAGGAATCGTCCAAGCTTTCGGCCGGCGGATAGAAGGCGAGGGAATAAGTCACACTGGCGTCGCCGGCAGCCTCCTGGATCGCGGTATGCAGTTCGTTGATGTGGTAGAAGGCGCGGCCGCCGGTTTCCTCAGCCAGACCTTGGAGGGTCTCGTAGCCGTAGTCGATGGCAGGGCCGCCTTTGCGAGGCCGATTCCCCTTGCCCATAGACTTGCGATTAGCCTGAAACGGCGCTTCCACAGTGACCCCTCGCGCGTCGACCGGATAAACCGCGACATCGGCCTCATTCAGAGCGCGAATGGCGCGCTCGACGTCGGTCTCGAACGACAACCCGGTTCCGGGGATCGAAGAGTCAGAGGAATTCGACGCCGAGGAACTGGAATCGCTCCGGGCAGCGCCGCCGCCGTTTCTCGCTTGGCCGCTTCCGGCTGTAGTTCCGCCGCCCCGGCGGCCGTCCCTTTGCCCGCGGCTGGAGTCGCGTCCTTGCGAGCTGCTTTCGGAGGCGCTGTCGCCGCTGTTATGCAGGCCGAGCTGAATCGGAAATCCACTGGAGATCCAAATCAGAGTTTTGCGGCCAGGAACGGCCTGCAAGTGAGCTGCGATGGTTTCGAGCGCCGCGGCGGTGCGTGTGGCGCGGACGGTTTCTGCGTAGTTGATATAGGCCTGATTGGAAGACGCCAGGAAGTGATCCCACTGAGCGGCGGTCGCGCTATCGCCCGTGAGTGAGCCGGCGGAAGGCGGCGGGGCAGCCGATGCAGCCGCTTCCGGGCCGGCACGGCTTGCATGCTTGTTCACGGCGTCGATGAGCGAAGCCGTATCCTCGGAAAAATCGTGAAGCAAGGTGAGCGAATCGCCCAACACGAAGACCGCCACTCGGTCGGTTGGCGACAGGCTCTTCAGGTACTTCAGCAATTCCTGCTTGGCCACCTGCTCATCCGCCAGGTGCATATTCAACTCGTCGTAGAGAAAGGCGGTCACCCGTGCGGCGCCCAATGCCGGTCCGTTGGTGAAGGTCAAAGGTGCGGCTGCGGGAACGGCGGCCTGGCGGGCATCATCCAGCGCAAACATGGCGATCTTCTGTTCCTGGCCGTTGTCGCGTAGCAGGAAGTCGTCACGCTTGAGATCGTCCACCGGTTTTCCATGCTTGTCCTTCACTACCACGTTCAGAACCACCAGGTGGGTGGTCGCACGAATCACGTTGGTCCCGGGTGTTTCCTGCGGGGCCGATGGCCGCGCGGAACAAAGAATCAGGAACCCGACGAGCGTCAAGCGAACAGACACGCGGAAGAGGCGAATCAGCAGGGTGCACCTCCCGGCAGAAGTCACTTCAGTCTGAATCCCGCCTGAAGTCGATCTGCAGTTGCCTGAGGGATATTATCGCCCGTTCCGCATATCGTGCGGTTGAATCGGATTCCAATCCAGGCCGGTTAATCGCGAGGCTTGAAGCTGCGTGCGACATGAGGTATCATTCGACCAGTAGTCTGCGCGTTTCGACCCTTCCTCGCGTAGCGAGCGCCGCGTCCTAAACAGAAAGGCTTCCATTCTCCGTCTTATGCCGTTTCGACTCGTTTGTCTCATGCTGTCGTTCCCGCTGGCTGCGCTGGCGCAAAGCGACAGCTTGACCTTGTCACAGGCCTCCGCTGCGGCAGGGACAGTTTCCATCAACGTGATGCTGACATCGGCAAGTGGGCAACAACCCGCCGGGGTTCAGTGGACGATGAG
>JASHOO010000462.1 GCA_030041035.1 Bryobacteraceae bacterium
GAAGCTCTCGAGAAGAGTTGTGGGTTCGGTGCGACGCTCAGCCAGGTAAACGCTGCGGCGCCAGCCTTTGTCGGTGGCGATGGGCGTGACGAGGCCGTCATCTCGCACCTGAACGGGTTCCGGGGGACCATAGCGGTCGTCATCTAACCGGCCCGAGATCATCAAAAGCGAATCATACAGCGGCTCCGCATCCATACGCTTTAGCGGCATCCGCGACAGTAGTACGTTATCCGGATCGGATTTCTCGAGCGCCGCGGTTACCGTGGAGTTCTGGCGATAAGTGCTCGACGTCATCATGAGCCGATGCAGGGCTTTGATACTCCAACCCCGCTGAACAAACTCGGTGGCCAGCCAATCCAGCAATTCGGGATTGCTGGGAGGGGTGCCGGTGCGCCCGAAATTTCCGAGCGACTTCACGATGCCCGTGCCAAAATGACGGGCCCACATCCGATTCACGAAAACCCGCGCCGTCAGAGGATGATCCGGTGCGATGAGCCATTTGGCGAAAGCCAGCCTGCGCCCGGTAGACGTCGATCCCGGAAAAGGCGGTTGCGGCACGAAGGCGGTTTTACCGTCTGTTAGCACGGAAGGGACGCCGGGGCCGACACGCGGTCCCGGATTGGCTGGATCTCCACGGCGTGAGATGTAGGTTGGGGATGGCTCGCCACGATCCCAAAGCGCTCGTATTTTCGGTTCTGGCAGCTTTTGAAACTCGAGCAATTTGATTTGGCGCTCGGTGTCATCCGCGGCCTGCGCATAGGCGGGATCCGCGGCCCTCAGTTCCGCAGGTTCAACTTTCAGAACTTTCTCGAATTTTTCAGCTAGATATTTCTGAACCGAATCCCGCTTGTCCGCTGGCGTGTCAAGAACCCTGCGCAGATCTTCCTGAATGCCAGCCGGTTGTTGAGCCAGCCTTTGGTCGATTAATTTTTTCCGAATCGGCAAGGCTTTCTGTTCCAACGCTTCCTTTAACTCGGCGACCTTTCGGTCGGTTTCGCTGTTGGCGAGTTCCCAGGCCTCCTGCTCTTTCAGTAGTTGCAGCGGAGTGGCCCCCGGACTCACGTAGGGCAGGTAGCGAATCGGCGTTGCGATCTTTGCCAAGGGATCCTTTTGGGGCATTTGCCAGTCGTAATAGTCGAACGCTCCCTTGAAGATGTCGACCATGCGGTAGTAATCACGCTGCGGCAGAGGATCATATTTGTGACTGTGGCACCGGGCGCAACGAATGGTGAGGCCCAGGATGCCGGAGCCGACGATATCCATTTCATCGGCGATCACATCCAACCTGTCCTCGACAGAATTTGTGGATCTGTCGTTGGTCGAGTCCGGACCCATTCGCAGGAATCCGGTAGCGATCAGGTTATCCATCATTTCCGCGGTGACGACGGGGGCGTGTTCGTAGTCCATCAGCTCATCGCCCGCGAATTGTTCCAACAGAAAACGATCATAAGGTTTGTCGGCATTGAAGGATCGAATCACGTAGTCACGGTAACGCCAAGCGACGGGGCGCACCGGGTCAGCCGCGAGCTTTCCCCCTTCTGAATCGGCATAACCAGAGAGATCGAGCCAGTCGCGGCCCCAGCGCTCACCGTAGCGGGGTGAGGCGAGGAGGCGGTCAATCATTTTTTCGTAAGCGTCGGGCTGAGAGTCGGCGAGGAATGCCTGCGCCTCCGCGGGACTTGGCGGCAAGCCCGTCAGATCAAAGTATGCACGGCGGACCAGGGTGAGTTTGCTGGCTTCAGGTGACAGCGAAAGCCCCTTGACTTCGAGCTTACTCAGCACGAACACGTCGATGGGATTGCGGACACGATCGCGATTCTTAATGGAAGGCTCTGCGGGCCGCCTGGGGGCCTGAAAAGCCCAGAACTGGCGATCCTTGTCGGAAACCAGCGGGTCGGGTGCTCCAGTTTGCGCATCCGCGGGCTTGCCTTGCGGGGCTCCCTGGGCGATCCAGGCCGCTACCCGATCGATCTCCGCCTTGGTGATGCGCTTCGTGCTGATCTCGTCGAGACCCAGTTTCGGAGGCATCTCGCCGGAGCGAAGTTTCTGGACGATCAGACTGTCATCGGGCTTGCCGGGCACCATGGCCCTACCCGACTTTCCGCCCTCGAAGATTGCAGCTCGGGTATGTAGAGCCAACCCCCCTTCTTGACGGCGCGCTCCGTGGCATGGACTGCACCGTAGGAGAAAGATGGGGAGGACATCGTCCTCTGTCACCGCGCCGATCGAGTGCTCGGGTGTTGCCGAACTGGATCGCGCACCAGTTTCGATCCACTCGCGAATGGCTGCGATCTGGCTGGGAGCGAGCGGCTTGCCGCCCTTTGGCATCACGCCCTTTTCCACCATTTCGTACAGCCGACTGTCTTGCGGTTTACCAGGAGTGACTACCGGACCATCGTCCCCGCCTTTTATGACGCCCGCGAAAGTGCTAAGGTCGAGTTCTCTCATCTTTAGGGCAGAGCCGTGGCAAGCAACGCAGCTTGCCTCGAAGATGGGGAGCACGCTGGTTTCGAAAGGCACCGTTTTGTCCGGATTGGCTGGCGGGGATTGGGCAAAGAACAAAGCAGACTGGAGAAACAGGATTAGGCACGCAGAACAGCAGCACCGGGAAATCGAGAAGCGCCTCATCCTCGCCAATATGATAAATCCATCCCTCTGCTAAACCTACACTATTGTATATTCTGGATTCTACTGCACAGGCAGTGAAGGGAATGAAATGAGCAATCTCGGCGATGCGTTGCGTGATCCGGTCTGGCATGCGGGAGGCGCGCCAGGCCCAACGGTCCATATCGCGCTGCCACAATAATGTTGACCGCCCGGAGAAATTATGAGACTGACGCGATTTCGAACAACCGTCACGGGGAGTTATCCACGGCCCCAGCAGCTGAAAACACCATGAAGAAACCAACACTCTCGCGCGAGGAAGCTGACGAGCTCATACGCTGGGCGGTCAGAGACCAGGTCGACGCCGGGCCATTGCGCGCGCTGGTTTTCGGGGCCGCTCAGTTGCGCGAACGTTCGGCGAGCGAGTCGCCGAAGACAGCGGCAAAGCAATAAATCCCGCGCCCGACATGCCTCCAGGCAGAATGGCAGCCCAGCCCAGATACGTTCTGTTAGTCCTATTGATGATTGCATTCAGTGCGGTCAGCTACTTCGACCGCATCATCATGTCCATCGCGGCTCCGCAGATCTTGAACGAGTTCGCACTCTCTGAAACGCGGATGGGATGGATTTATTCGGCCTTCCTCCTCACGTATGCGGTCTTCATGACGCCGGGAGGCGCCCTTGCGGACCATTTCGGGGCGGATCGCGTACTGCTGTTGATGGGCGTCGGGGCCGCGCTATTCACCGCGTTGACAGCTTGGGCCGGAAAAACCGGAATCGGCGAATGGGTCGGCATTTTCCCGTCATTTCTGATCGTCCGTCTTGCGCTAGGCGCGTGTACGGCGCCGTTGTATCCTTCTTGCGCGCGAATCAACGCGACAGTGATGCCGGCGAGACTGCGCGCGCGGGTTTGGGGATGTGTGGCGGCGGGATGCGGAATCGGCGGCGCATGCGCGCCAGCGGTATTCACGTCTATGCAAGCGCGCTGGGGGTGGCGGACGGGATTTTGCCTTTCAGGCGCGACCACAGCCGTTCTCGCCTTGGTGTGGCTTTGGGTGCGCGGCGATGCGCTGCGCCGTCCTGGCGCAACCCGAACTTCCGCTCCTGATTTAATTGATTCCACGAGCCGCCGCGTACTGCTCAGTCCCAATCTTGTGCTTCTAACGGTTGCATATGCCGCCACCAATTACTTCGAGTACATTTTCTTCTACTGGCTGTTCTATTACTTCGGCCAAGTACGCCACCTGGATACCAAACAGAGCGCAGCGTACACGACACTCATCTGGTTGTCATGGGCGCTGATGACGCCGATAGGCGGATGGGTCTCGGATCGCGCCGTAGGAGCCTATGGCCGCCGAAACGGCCGGCGGCTGGTGCCGATCTTCGCACTTACGATCAGCGCCGTACTTCTTTATTTGGCCACATCCTCGCAGAATCCGGTCGTTATGGTGTCGCTTTTGTGCGTCGCGCTCGGCTGCGCGGCGGCCACTGAAGGCCCGTTTTGGGTAGCCGCGTCCGAAATCTCCAGCGCCCGCTCGGCAGCCGCCGCAGGAGTCATGAACACGGGCGGAAGCGTCGGCGGCTTCCTGGCGCCGGTCGTCACCCCTTTCGTCGCGAGTAGGAGCGGCTGGCCCGCTGCTCTTTACACTGGCAGCGCCGTTGTGATCGGGGCCGTGGTGCTCTGGTTTTTCGTGGATGCGAGCAATGGAGACGTTTACGGCGAGCAAGCGGCCTAGGAGCCTTGTCAAGTCAAATCGATGTGATAAAAGGCCACGTTGCGGACATTCGTTGGGAGGGTTATGACACGACCTATCTGTCGCCCCCGTTCCAATTTGATTGACTTAGCGGGAGCGTTGAAGTACCCTCACCAATCTGCTTATGAGCGATGCTGAGGCTGTTCTCTCGCCGCGTTCCACGGCAAACAGGCGTTTTCTCCGCCCACGTGCGTGGATGAGTTTGTCGGTCCTGACCGTATTTTTGTGGGGTCTCTGGGGTCTGGAATCGAAGTTCATCGTAGAACGCATTTCCCCCCTCATGAATCAAGTGATCTTCCCACTAGGTTTTGTACCGGCAGTGATTTTTGTGTTGTTCTCGAAAAATCTTCGTAAGGCATCTGACCACCGGCGTGGTGGCTTCTGGGCGTTTCTTACGGGCATTCTGGGCGGAACCGGAAACATCGCTTTTTGTGTCTCGCTCGCTTCGGGAGGAAAGGCTGCCGTGGTGGTACCGCTGGTCGGCCTGGCGCCGCTAGTCACAGTGATTCTGGCGGCAGTATGGTTAAAAGAATCGGTCACTTGGATTCAGGTCATCGGCCTTGTCCTAGCGCTGATCTCAATTTATCTGTTGAGTCTCTGAGATGCAGCACTGGTTTCTACTTGCATCTATCGCCCTGGTTTTCTTCGGGATTACGGGAATCACTCAAAAACTAAGCACGAATAGCATCTCGTTCGAACTTTCATTCGTCTGGTTCACCGGGGCATTCGTGGCGATCTCCCTCGTGATCGCCGCGACCATGCCTTTGGACTGGCGGCTTTCGCCCGCGCTCGTGGTGCTGGCCGGCATTGGAGGCCTGCTCAACGGACTGGGTGCGCTCACCAGTTTCGCTGCCCTCGAGAAGGGCGGTAAGGCATCGATCGTTATTCCAATCATTAACTTGTATCCCCTCGTGACCATAGCTGGCGCGCGGATATTCTTTGGCGAGCGCCTTACGGTCCCGCAAGTCGCCGGTATCATTTGTGCGCTGCTCGCCGTGGTTCTCCTCGCGCAAGAACCGGAAGCACAGTCGGGAATGAAGATTACATGAAGCGCAGGAACGAAGCTGTGGAATTCCAGCCGTGCGGATAACCGATATCGAAGCCATTCACGTACGGTGTGAAGACCCCAACATCGGTCTGTTTGACGGCTCCTACGACGATTGCGTCATTCGGGTGACCACGGACGAAGACATTACCGGGATCGGAGAAGTGGAGTCGCTGGCTCCGGCGATCCAGGCCGTGATCAATGCCGAGCCCGCGCATAATCATGCCTACGGTCTGCGCAAATTGCTGCTCGGCCGTGATCCGACGAAAACCGACGAACTTTGGCAACTGATGTATGAGGCGACCGATTACATCGGACGCCGGGGAATTGTGATGCACGCTATCGGCGGCATCGATATGGCCCTGTGGGACATCCGGGGACAGGCCAAGCGGAAGCCCATCGCGGAACTTCTCGGTGGAATCAGGAGGGACCGGATTGCGGCGTATGGCACCATCTATCCGATGGCCCGTACCTCTGAAGGCGTGGCCTCTCAAGTTGAGGATGCCCTGGGCCGGTTGCGCTTGCGCAACATCAAATTCGCAGCCGATCCATGGTGGATGGAGGATCTGGACCTCACGGCACGGCTGCTCGAGTCCGCCCGCTCCACGCTAGGACCAGAAGGTAAAATGATCATCGATGCGGCGCTCGCGTATCGCACGTCTGAAGAAGGCCTGCGGCTAATCCCCATCTTTCACGACGTGAATGTTGCCTTTCTCGAGGCGCCTCTGCCGCTGGATGATATCGAGGGTCACGCGCGGATGGCGGAGGCTGGCCTTCCGCTTGGAGTGGGGGACCTCGGTTTCACGCATGTGAACGAATTCATCGATGCGATGGATCGTGGTGGCGCGTCAATTTGCCAGCCTGACATTACCATGGTCGGAGGATTTACGGGCCTGGCACGCATCGCCGACGCCGCTGGGAAGCGGAACAAGCGTGTGGTGCCCCATGGGTACAAATCAAACATCGAGATCGCGGCCAATCTCCAGTTTTTGGCCAATCATTGGACCGCAGAATTGCTCGAGTATTCCACCAGCCGGTCGCCCTTACGCTGGGAGATGTGCCAAGAGTCGATTCCGGTGTGCCCGGACGGCCTGGTAGAGGTGTTGCGATGTCCGGGTCTGGGAGTGCATCTCAACCGGGCAACTCTAGAACGCTATCGCGTGTCGTGACGATGGAAATGTTTCCCTTCAACCAGAAAGTCGCTCTGATTACGGGCGCGGCGCAGGGCATAGGCCGTGGTATCGCCGAGACTTTTGCCGAGGCGGGCGCCAGCGTTGCTCTTTTTGATGTGAACGGGGAAGGCGCGCGCGAGGTCGCCGGCCACATTTCCGGCCCCGGGAAAGCATTGGCAATCCGCGGAGACGTCGCTCGTGAAGACGACGTTCGCGCCGCTTGCGAGCAGGTGTTCAGACACTTCGGCTCTCTCGATATCGTCGTGAATAACGCGGGTATCGAAACCGGAGGAAATGCTGTGAATATGGCTTCGTCAGACTGGGACCGTCTCATGGCGGTCAATCTCCGCGGGGCCTTTCTATTCGCGAAGTATTCCATACCGTTGATGCGTGGCAAGGGCGGAGCGATCGTGAACATATCTTCCGTGCACGCCTTTGTATCCTATCCGGACGACGCGGCCTATGATGCATCCAAAGCTGGTCTGATCGGATTGACTCGGGCCCTAGCACTAGATCACGGCAAAGACGGTGTTCGGGTCAACGCGATCTGTCCCGGCTACATTGAGACACCCCTGCACCACAAGTGGCTCGATGCGCTGCCTAATCCGGAGGAGACGATGAAGGAGGTACTGAAGTTCCATCCCGCCGGCCGCATCGGCACACCGCGGGATGTGGGGCAGGCTGCGTTGTTTCTGGCGTCGGACGCCGCCAGCTTCATCACCGGCACCTATCTGGTGGTGGACGGTGGAATGACAGCAGGCGGCCACTGACCCCAACGTGGTGCCGCGTGTCCAGATAACGTGTGGTACGATAACCCAACAGAAAGATGACCTTATGGCGCCGTCGACGACGCTGCGCAGCCTCGTTTGGTTCACTCCAGAGCACGAGATGACCCTCCATAGCTTCGGCTATGGTTCAGACAATTACGATGGATTGCCGCATATGCATGCTGAATACTGCATCGTGATTTGCCTGAGTGGTTCTATGGAAATCATCCGCTTGGGGCAGCGACAGATCGTCCGTCCTGGCGAGTTGTTGGTGGTGAACCCTGGGGAACTGCATCGTTGCCGCTTTGCCGTTCAGGAGCCGCGGTCGGAAGGACTGACGCTTATCGTCACGCGCCGAATGATGCATCAATTGATGCAATTCATGGCATGGCCGGATGACAGTGGCCCACATGATTTCTTGTTTGGTGGGAAGTACTCTCACCCGGAAGTCGCCAGCATCGCTACCAAGCTGGTTGGCGAGTTGCAGGAAAAAGGTCGTGGTTACAGCCTGATGATGGAGTCGCTGGCGAGGGAGCTCCTGATTCAACTCTTGCGGTCATGGCCGAGCGACCTCATACTGCCGGCTCAGCTAGACCTTACTCCCCAGTTGCCGTGGCTTCACATGCACAAGGCAACGGAGTACATGAACAGCGATGGCAAGGGGGCTTTCCGGCTAGCGGCTTTGTGTACAAGAATCGGTGTAAGCCCGTCACGTTTTACGCTGCTGTTCAAGAACTCCGCGGGAGCGAGCCCGCATCTTTACTACAATTCCCTACTGGTCTTCAAGGCTCGCCGGTTGCTTCAAGAGGAAAACTGCACGACCAAAGAGGTGGCTCTGAAGCTTGGATTCAAGTCCGTCAGTCATTTTTGCGCCCTGTTCCATCAGATAACGGGGGTGACACCGCAATCCGAGTCGCCGGTGAGAAAGACGAGCTTACCCCAGAGCTCGGCCGGGTTGGGACTGATCACAGCTATCGACATCCAGCCTGTACTCCTGGAATAATTGCGTCGGGCCGCGAGGTTTCGGTTCCATCACGTTGCAAATCTGGGTCCGGATGCCGCGGAAGCTAAGCTGCACCATCGGCGATTCTGGGTCGCGCGATCGCTTTCGAACCTTGATCGGCGCGACACCTGTTCGTAGCCAGAACCGGATCCGCGGGGCCATGTGTCCTTCCGGCAAGCCAAAGCGACCGCGGCGGCGGCGTTGGACAGGAGCGCGACGGTCCCGCGCTAGCTGGAATCGCCATCGACAGTACTGTTCAGCTCCGTCGCAACGGCACCGTCCTCCGGGTTGCTGAAAATGCCCGGACGGGGTTGTTTGATCCGAGCCATGTGATGCGGGAGCTTTACAACGGGACCGCGACCGTGTTCTATGCGACTTGCGGCCACGTGTAGCGATGCTGGAGGCCGCCCAAGCGCGGCAATGAAATCACGTTGGCGCAGGCGGCCAGCCACCGCGCGGCCGGGACTTCCAACGCCAGTACAGGTGGAACCCGGCGCGATGCCACTTGACGACTGTCTCTGGCTTGACGATGACGAGCACATCCTGCCAGCGAGCCCACGTTTCCCGCAAGACGGTCCAGAACAGCCGGTCTAGAGCGCTCAAGGGCGGCCTGGGCCGTCTCCGTTTGAGGACGGCCACCTGCTGTCGAAGGGCGAGTACCTCGAGCGCTGTGTCGGCGCGGCTGCGGACGAAGACGCGGGCGGTGGCCATGAACGCAAGTATGAATGACACCACGTATCAGCCTTTTTCAACATGCAGCACGCTGCGGAGTTGATCGATTACCATCCCTGCAAGTCCTTGTTTTAACGCATGACGGAGTCTACAGACAGGGTCCGCCGGATATACCCGCCGATGACAAATTCCTGCCCCGGTTGATCCGCATTTTCTGCCAGGCGCTGGACCCGCTGGCCAGGTTCGTGCCGGCTAGCCGAAGCTTGCATTCCCCAGATTGATCGTGGGACGTGACCGGGGTTTTCACGCGATCGATGGCGCCAAAACCCAGGAAAATTGCTCCCGGACCTTGGCCGACTTCCCGGTCCCAAATCCGGGAACCGGCAACATTGCCCATCACACTGGAACGCAATCGCATAGGGCGTTTCCTCGCGCAGCGCACGGCGGCGGTAGCGGACCACTGGAAGGGACGCCAGAAAGGTTTGAGCCATGCATGAGACGAACCCAAAATCATTCGCTGCTGGCCTTCTCCGGAGCAAATCGGGAGGTGCGCCCGCTGGAGAGGACGCCGACGACGGACGCAAGAGGCATACAACGGCGGTTTCGGGAGGCCGAACAGTGGCATTCGGGCTTCTGCGTTAGTGTCGTCAGCCGGGCGAGGATTTCGCTCATGGCCGCATCTCCTGCCGGCGTGAAACGAAAGCGGTTCCTGTCACAATAACTCATAGCTTGAATACTGCCCGAGGAGGTCGCATGCAAAGACGGAGCCGATTCGCAAGTCTAGCGGTGTTGCTGATGGGATTGATGTTTCTCTTTCGGTATCTCGGCCAGCCGCGCATCCAAATGCTCCACGGCGCAGACATCGTGGGGCTTACGGGCTGCGGCGCGTGCCTAGGAGTCGGCCTAGTGGGATTGATTGGTCTTCTCAGGCTTCCGAAGAAGTGATGTGTCATGCTTCCTAAGCCGGAGGCAATGAGGGCTGCTTCCATCCGGAAATTGGAACCTGCTTGTTTCGCATTTCTGGCTTTTCAATGCGGTCTGCGAGAAACACGAAAAATGGAAGGTCCAGTTGAGTACCTGGTACTATTAGAACCTCCTGCTGGAGAAAAAAACTGCCGCCAAGCGCAAAATCCACGCTGCTTTGACGCAGGTAGAGAGTGTCACACCAGTTATGATTCGTGAAAAAGGAGAAACCAATGGCAAACGAAACGGAAAAACCGATTGAGCAGGGGCAGCTACCACCCAAGTTGCAGCCGGAGGCGGTCGAGGATGACCTCTCGGAAGCGGACCTTGAGTCCCTGTCGGGAGCATCCTTAATCGACTGTCCGACATCCGGACAACCCGGCGGGGGGTGCTTCACCATGGGATGCCGTGTAACGGACTAGAGAGACGCCGGTGACGATCGCGCGGTCTGCGGAGCTTTGACGCAGTTGAGGCAAGATGGCTGAGCTAGCGATGCTCTCACATAGGACATGGCGAGAGTCAAAAAGGAGAAACCAATGGCACAAGAAAAGGAAAAGGCGATTGAGAAGGGGCAGCTACCACCCGAGGTGCAGCCGGAGGCGGTCGAGGATGAGCTCTCGGAGGCCGACCTTGAGTCCGTGTCGGGGGCGTCAGGCATGACCCCGTGCACGAGTTTGGAGGAATAAGTGTCACACCAGTTATGATTCGTGAAAAAGGAGAAACCAATGGCACAAGAACAGGAAAAGGCGATTGAGAAGGCGCAGCTACCACCCAGGGTGCAGCCGGAGGCGGT
The DNA here is from genome assembly GCA_030041035.1 of Bryobacteraceae bacterium. Classification (GTDB taxonomy): domain Bacteria; phylum Acidobacteriota; class Terriglobia; order Bryobacterales; family Bryobacteraceae; genus QHXW01. Next base: position 10,774 of record JASHOO010000462.1, read on the forward strand.
CGAGGATGAGCTCTCGGAGGCCGACCTTGAGTCCGTCTCGGGGGCGTCATTGGTCGATTGTTATTCACACCTGGACTGCGTGGCGCTCTGAGGTCTCGCTAAGGCCACATCTGCCTGCACGGTCCTTCGTCTGATATGCCTCCGGAGTCGCCAGGGGTGGGCCACTTGTCTCCAGCCATGGGAAATCCGCTGCGCATCTCCAGCGGACCACTGTGGGAAATCGTAGAGCGATCGGCATTCCTGGAGGAGCGTATGGGGACCGGCTTCCTGCCGGAAGCTCGCGCCCAAGATTCCGAAGAGATGGATCAACGGATGGCCGCATGGCGAAAGAACTGCGCCAAGGGCGACGAAAAGATGTTTCACAAGCGCCTGCAATGGGACGGCCTGGATGAGGAGCGCGCCCGGGGCTTGTTGGGGCGAGTGCGCAGGGCAAGTCGCGAGATGCCACCCTGGGCGCGGTGGCTGCGCCCTATGATCGAGTCCTCCCAGGAGGCCCGGGAGGAGATGAAAAACGACCTGGCTTCCATTCGGGGAGAGCAGCCCGCCGGTTTTGAAGAACTTTTTTACCCCTTCCTGCGGCTCGCCCGGGAAACCCTTCAGCAGGAGTCCGGAGCCGCCTATTCCCTGTTAGCGGAAGAAGCCCATCGGCGGTGGGAGTCGTCTCTACTGCTTTCCCTGGACCAGATTGCGGCAGAGACGCTGGATCTCGAATTCACGGAATTCCGCAGCGCACGCCAGACTTCCCCTGCCGGAGCTCACTCCGGGTCGGGACCGGTTCACGACACTGACTCCCGGCAACTCTACGAATCCTTCGTCAGTTCCTTGGAAGGAGAAGGACTGCTTCGTCTGTTTCTGAAATACCCGGTGCTGGCGCGATACCTGGCCACCAGGCTCTCGCAGTGGGTGGAGGCGGCGCGGGAGTTTCTAGTTCGCCTGGAAGCTGACCAGACGGAGCTGGAAGGTCACTTCAATCGAGGCCGGCCGCTGGGGTCCGTCATTAAGCTGGGGCCCGGCTTATCGGACCGGCACCGGGCGGGTCGGACGGCGCTGCGGGTTCACTTCGCCGCCGGCGTCAAGCTGATTTACAAACCGAAGATGATCGCGGCGGAGAAGGCTTATTGGGATTTGCTCGGTTGGATCAACAATTACCCAGATCAGGCGCAGCTCCGGACGCTCCAGGTGCTGGCTCGTGGCGAATATGGTTGGGTAGAGGAAATCGAACCTCTTCCCTGCCAAAACCGGCGTGAGGTCGAAGCCTACTATCACCGCGCGGGAATGCTCTTGTGCGTGGTCTACGCCTTGGAAGGATGCGATTGCCATTGCGAGAACCTGATTGCCGCTGGCGAACACCCTGTGCTCATTGACCACGAAACCCTGCTCCAGCCGCGCTTCGAACTCCAAAGTGAAGAGGGGCCGCTCGCGCTTGCGAACCGATCTTTCTATGGGGACTCGGTGTTCCGCACTCTCCTGCTCCCACGCTGGGAGATCCGGCCGACAGGCGAGAGTTACGATGTTGGCGGGCTGGGCGCAACCGAGGCTCATCAGACACACCGGCGGAGAAAAATCTGGGAGAACATGAACACCGACGCCATGCGGCTTCAAAGTCAACCAATTTCCTTCGGGCCGGCCGACAATGTCGTGATCCTGGATGGCGAGAAGGTGAAGGCCGCCGCCTACGTGGACCAGATCGCCACCGGGTTCGAAACGATGTACCGTTTTCTCCAGGCGCGCGAATTCGAATTGCTAGGCCCCCAGGGTCGTCTCCGCAACTGGGGGCTCCTGCGTTACGTGTTCCGGGCGACGGCGATCTACGGATCGATGCTGAAGCGGCTGCGATCTCCGCGTTGCCTCCGTGATGGTATGGACGCAAGCATTGAACTCGAACTGTTTAGCCGCCTTTTGCTCTACGCCGATCACCGGCCCGCCAGTTGGCCGATTTTGGCGAATGAGCGAAGGAGCCTCCTCGAAGGAGATGTCCCCTTCTTCCATTACGCGGCGGACGGCGTCGACATGCTTCTCGAAGGCGGTGGCTCGATCCCCGGCTTTTTTCGGGAGTCCGGGTTGTCCCGGGTGCAAAGGCGTTTCGGAACCTTTAGCGAGGATGATTTGGAGCGCCAATTAGGTTTTGTGCGGTCTTCCTTCGAATTGGAGGGCGGGCCAGACGTAGTGGGGAGAACAATGCGCGAGGCTGGCGCAGCTGCGGGGGAAGATGAGGCTGGCCCGGATGATTTTCTGTCCGAGGCGCTGCACATTGCCCACGAGATTCGCCGGGCCGCGCGCCCATTCCAGGAGGGCGTCAGTTGGAACACGCTTGCCTATTACCCACGGGCGCAGCGCTGGCGGCTGGAGCCCATGGCCCCACGCTTCTATGACGGCCTTTGCGGCGTGGCGTTGTTCCTGGCTGCGGCGCAGAAGCTTGCCGGCGAATCGGAAATCGGTGCCTTGGCTCGTTCCGCACTGACCACGGTTGTCCGCGAGGGGCTGCTGCCCGAGTGTACAACAGCGCTCTTCGTGGAAGGCGTCGGCGTCGGAATAGGCCAATCGTCCCTGATCTATGCGCTGGTCCGGGCGAGTGAGCTCCTGGGAGAAGAGCAATGGCTGCACCACGCCCGGCGTTTTTCCGAAATGCCGGATGCCGACCGCATTGCCTCGGACCGCCATTTTGATCTGCTGTCGGGAACGGCGGGAGCGGTATTGGCTCTGCTGACGCTCTACCGGGCTGCGCGACTTCCGGAAGCTCTCGATAAGGCTGTGCTATGCGGGGAACATCTCTTGCAGCACCGGTCGGAAAGCCGCCAGGGGCCGAGGGCATGGAAAACGATCAAGAAGGAAGCGCTGTTAACCGGGTTTTCGCACGGCGCCGCTGGCATCGCCTATGCGTTGCTGAAGCTCTATGAAGCCACTGGTGAGAGTTCTTTCCGGGAAGCGGCGCTGGAGGCTGAGGCTTATGAAACCAGCGTCTTTTTGCCCG
>JASHOO010000463.1 GCA_030041035.1 Bryobacteraceae bacterium
GCGCTGTTTCCGCTAGGCCGCACGCGCGATGTGGTAGTGAATGGCGCGGAAAGGACCACAGTGTGGCCGGTGGTGCAGGCCGTCGCGAGGCGCATGGGGATCACGATCAATCCCGATCCGCGGCCGGAGCAGGGAAGTTACTATCGCTCGGATCATTTCGCCTTCGCGCACGTAGGGATTCCGGCATTTTCCATTGAAGAAGGCGACGATTTCATCGGCAAGCCGCCGGGTTTTGGCGCACAAGCGTTCGAAGAGTACAACGAGAAACACTACCATCAGCCTTCCGACGAGTTCCAGGAGAGCTGGGATTTTTCGGGGCTCGCTGAGATGGCGCAGTTCGGTTTTCTGATTGGGACTGAAGTGGCGAATCAGCCGGGCTTGCCGAGCTGGCGCGCGGGTGATGAGTTTCTGGCGGCGCGGGAAAAGAGCGGTGTGAAGTAGTCAGGAGCGGTGCTTGCTGGCGGCGCGGAGGCTACGGACGAATCCGTAGAGCACGCCGGACACCAGGCCGATCGACCAGACAGGCAGCAGCCAGCCACGGAACGCGGCGCCCGTGTCGAATGGCAGGCTGGCCACGGCGGCAAGGATACCGGCGATAAACCAGCCGAGCAAAATTGCGAGCAGCGGCAGCCGCTGCCAGAGCCGGCGCGCGGCGTGACCGAGAGCGCGCTTGACGGGGGCAAAGGCGCCCAAGCCCCAGCGGCGAGACAGTCGTTTGCCTCGCGCGATGCGCCGTGAGAGGTCGGCAGCGAAAGCGGCCTGCACGTAGCCGGTGTAGGTGCCCAACTGGAACGACGCCTGAGCAGCTTGCAAATAGGCGCGAGCCATGAGGAACGGGCGCACCATCAGGGAAGTGGCAGTGGACTGGAGCACAGCGCGTGCCTCGGAGATGGTGAACTCGGCACGGATGCGTGCGGCGAGCGTAAGGCGCGTGACGAGATCACGCACTTGTCCCTTGATGGAATCGAAGGCGGGATCCGCCAGAGCAGCGGCGGCCTGCGCGGGGTGCGCCAGGATCGCCTGTTCCAGATGCTGCAAGGCCGCGGGACGATCTCCGGACTGGATGGCGGTTTGCGCAAGCTGATATTCATTGCCGGCGGCCGCACGAACCGATTCGGTGTCCCAGGAGTGCAGGAGTTCGAGATCGAGTGCTGCGGACACGGCTTGGGCCGCGGTGGGTCCTGCGGCCGTGGCATGAGGCGGTGGAGCAAGCACGGCGGCCGGCTGCGGCGCCGAGAGCGCCGAGGGACGAGAAGCATCTGTTGCGCTTGGTTGGGCCGGGACAGTCGAGGCGGGAGCGCTTGCTGTCTGGGCCGAAGGAACGTTCGCCGAATTGGGTGCGGGATCCTGTCCTGTCTCCACGACCTGCGGCAGGCTGGTGACAACGGGCCGCTCCCCAACGGCGGGCGCATCGGACGGTACCACCCCTGCGAACAACACGCCCCGCGGCGGCTGATAGGTTCCGGCTCCGGCTGTCTGATCGGTGCCGCCCACGGGATTCATTCGGTTAGCCAGGTCTTGCACCTGATCTCGCATGCCGCTGAAGGCGGGATCCTGAAGAGCCACGGAGGCGTATGCAGGGCTCTGATTGACGGCTTCTCCGAGGTGGTGCAGGCTGGTCACGGGCTCGGAAGCCAAGGCAGCGGTGCGTGCCAGTTGGTAATCTGCCGCGCCGGCGGGTGCCGTGTTCGGATCCTGATGGTTCATCAGACCGAGATCGAGCGCGGCAGGCAGGCTTCGGACGGAGATGGTATCGCCGGCCGGCTCGGCCGTCTGCGGCGTGCTTTGGACCTGGCCCGCTCCGCGCGCCAGTTCCGCACCCAGGTTAGCCGGAGCGATGGGTGCGGGCAACTGTCCGTGGGAAAAATGGATCACTACGTCAACTTATCGGCCAAGAGCACGGTCGCGTCCGCCTTTTTTTTGACGGACTTCTACGGTTTGGGCGTCTGCTGGTTGGGTGTGTTTTCTGGAGCCGGCGTGGCATCGGTGTCGTCGAAACTGATATTGGCTTCGGCGGAGAACTTGCGATAGTTGCGGAATTCGACGAGGTTCCGGGCGGAGGTGTGGCCCGCCAAAGAGCGGAACTCGGCAGCGACGGGAAGCAGAAAATCGTGGTCGCTGATCTTGACGAAGTCGTAATCGAGCACCTCGCTCGACTGGCGAACGGGGAAGTCCGGGGGGATGTTGTCTGCCTCGAGGCCGATGCGGAGGACGCGGCCGGTTGGCTGATCGACCACGATCGAACCGTGGTATGCGGCGGTGATCCTGCGGCCTTGGTCCGCGGCAGTTGAGTGGTACTCGATCGTATACTGCGAATGCTCGAGCGGCACGGAGTAGGAGAATACGTAGCTCACGTGGCCGCGAAGAGTGGTCCAGCTATCCCAACGGAACGCGGCGTTCGATTTCGGATCGAACAGGCCGCGCATCATGCTGCCGAATTCGCCCTGGGAAATGGCGCCGCCGACCGACGTGTACGCTTTGTCGGTCACGAGGTTGTTGTTGACGGTGATGAGCTTGTAGTCCTCTTTATGTTCGAAGTAGGTCAGGCGCGCGAGAATCACATCGGTGGCGTGCCAGGATTCGTGGCCTGTGGGGTCGATAAAGCGGCGCGTGAGCTGGGAACAGATGTAATCCGGCAGCGACTCGGTGTAGGCCAGCGCCTTTTCGCGAGCGTCTTCGATGATTCTTGCCTGCTCGTCAGGCGAGGGCGGGGGAGGGGCGACATAGACCTTTCTGGGCGCAGGCGGGTGCGGTTCGGGCAGGTCGGCGGACTTCTCGGCGAGTTCTTTGAGGGCTGCGACGGTTTTCGGCCGGGCTCCCTCGCGGCGCAGCTCTTCGATGGTGCGGTCGTCCAGGCGCTCCGATAACTTCAACGAGCGCAGAGCGTTGGCAACATCTTTATCCGGCAGTTGCTGCTCAATGGCGGTATGCACAAACTCCTTGACCTTCTCGACCGTAACGGCCTGCTGCGCGAAAAGGGCGATCGAAAAGACCAGCGCTGCGACGGCCCAGCGAAGAGGCATATGTCCAGTATGCACCGATGGGGGCCCCGAAGCCGAGGTGCTTCGCCGGCCTATTAAAATGTTCGCCGCCGCTACGATCGTAGCGGCGAAAGCTCTCAGCGGTCCTTAGATTTCAACTGTTTGCGCTTTTCCGGCCGCTACACTGTAGCGGCGGGGTGGTCTTCGCGCTACCGGCGAGTTGCGAGCGTTACCACGGCTTGCGCCTCGGCCGACTTGCCTTCGCCGACCGGACCGACTCTTTCCGCGGTCTTGAATTTTACCGAAACGCGATCGACGGGAAGCCCGAGCGTTGCCGCCAGGGTTTCGCGGATGGCGCCGCGATAGTCCTTGAGCCTGGGGCGTTCGAGGATCACAGTGGAATCCACGTTCACCAGTTCGAAACCGGCCTGGCGAGCGAGGTCCAGCGCGTGCTTGAGGAATTGCAGGCTGTCGGCGCCTTTCCAGCGCGGGTCGGAATCCGGGAAGTGCATGCCGATGTCGCCGAGCGCAGCCGCCCCGAGGATGGCGTCGGTGATGGCGTGAGTGAGAACGTCGGCGTCGGAGTGACCCTCGAGGCCGAATTCGGAGGGGATGGTCACGCCACCGAGAATCAGAGCAGGGCCGGCGGCGATGCGGTGGTTATCCCAACCCAGGCCGGTGCGAAATTCGTTCAAGCCGTACCCTGGCGGGCCGTCTCCTTTTCCAGGAACAGGCGCGCGAGGTCCATATCGCCGGGCTTGGTGATCTTGATGTTGTGGTCACTGCCCATGACGACGCGGACTTCCACTTGATCGAGGCGCTCCACGAGGCTGGACTCATCGGTGCCGATAAAGCCGTCCCGCTGCGCGGCTTCGAAAGCCTGTTTGAGCAGGTCATAGCGGAAGACTTGCGGCGTTTGTGCCAGAACCAGGCGTTCACGAGAGATGGTGGAGCGCACCTTGGCGCCGGTGGCTTGCGCGCCGCTGACCTGTTTTACGGTATCGACAGGGACGATGCCCACGATGGCGGCGCCGTATTCGGCGGCTTCATCGAAGGCCTTTTCGATGATTTCGAGATCGATGAAGGGGCGCACGGCGTCGTGGACAGCGACCAGGCCGGTATCGGGGCTCACCGCCGTCAAACCGCGCTCCACCGATTCCTGGCGGCTGTTGCCTCCCTCGACTACGCGGATGACTTTATTTCGGATCTCGCGCTGCAACAGATCGCCCACCCATTCGAGATCCTCGCGGCGCAGCGCTACGACGATTTCGCGCACCCGTACAGACGCCGCAAATTTGCGCACGGTATGCAGCAGGATGGGAGAGCCATCGAGCAGCATGAATTGTTTGCGGCTGACACCGGCGGTTTCGGCGGACGAGCGGCTCATGCGCGTTCCCAGTCCAGCAGCCGGCAATATAACGGCGACCTGCATCGGGGCTCAGCTTTCTCCCACGGCTTCCGCTTTGCGCTGGGTCTGCGGACGTTCGTGCTTTTCGGGCACCACAGCGTGCATGCGGTCATCGAATTTGCCGAAGATCATTTTGCCGGCGGTGGTCTGGAGTACGCTGGTCACCGAGATATCGATGGTTTTCGAAATCATGCGCTTGGCGTTATCCACCACCACCATAGTACCGTCATCCAGGTAGGCCACGCCCTGGTTGTACTCTTTACCTTCCTTGAGAATGAAGACGCGCATGGTCTCGCCGGGAAGGACGATGGGTTTGAGCGAGTTGGCGAGTTCGTTGATATTCAAGACCTCGACGCCGTGAAGCTGGGCAACCTTATTGAGGTTGAAGTCATTGGTGATGACCTTGCAGTCATAGACCTTGGCCAACTCGATGAGCTTCATATCTACTTCGCGGACATGGGGGAAATCATCTTCGACGATTTGCACGTTCAGATGCGCCATTTTCTGGATGCGCTGCAAGATATCCAGACCGCGCCGGCCGCGATTGCGTTTCATGGAATCTGCGGAGTCCGCTACCAACTGGAGCTCACGCAAGACGAATTGCGGGATCACCAGCACGCCGTCGAGGAAGCCGGTTTCGGCGATGTCGGCGATGCGGCCGTCAATGATCACGCTGGTGTCCAGGATTTTAAAGGCCTTCTTGGGGCCTTTTTCTCCGCCGAAGATGCCGCCCAAAGCGGAAAGGTTCAGCATGTCGCCCTTGTTGGCGCCCACGACTAACCCGA